>CALDHR010000173.1 GCA_937898585.1 uncultured Oligoflexia bacterium | reverse complement strand
AAAAAGCAAAGAGAGTCCATTTGAGGGAGAGGGTCTCTTTCTTTAAAATGGCAAAAGTCGAAAGACACTGAGGCGCATAGACAAACCAGAGCAAAAAAGAAAATAAAGAGGCAATGGAGTACTCTTTTTTTAATGTCTCTGTGAGCTTTAAAACGCCTTCATCACTCTCTTCTGCATCAACCGCCAAAACTGTTCCAAGAGCGGCAATAACGACTTCTCTGGCGGCAAAACTAGGAATAAGAGCGCTGGTCATACGCCAGTCAAAACCAATGGGTTCAAAAAGAGGAGTTGCTCCTCGGCCAATCATCCCTGCAAAAGATTCTTCGACGAGAGATTCTTTATGATGCTCGCTCCGTGGAAAATTCAAAAGGCCCCAGAGGATAACAGAGAGAACGAGAATCACAGAGCCCGCTTTTTTAACGAAGAGAGAGGATTTGTGAAAAACAGAAAGAAGCATATATTTGAACTGCGGTCGTCTGTACTCAGGCAGCTCTAGCATCAAGTGACCCACGCTCCCTTTAATCACTGTTTTCTTCAGCACAAGGCCCATAAGAAGAGCGTTGATAAGACCAAAAAGATAGAATCCCATCATGGTGGCGCCTTGAAGGCCAATAAATCCAAAGAGCTTTTTATCGGGAATAAGGGCCGAAATAAGCAAGGCATAGACGGGAATGCGCGCAGAACAGGCCGTCAGAGGGGAGATAAGCATGGTGATAAGGCGATCGCGTGAGTTTTCAATAGTTCGTGCGGCCATAATGCCGGGAATGGCGCAAGCGTGAGAAGAAATCAGGGGAACAACTGCCCGGCCAGGAAGACCCAGTCGGCGCATAAATTTATCCATCAAAAGGGCCGCGCGGGCCAGGTAGCCGACGTCTTCTAAAATAAAAATAAATAAAAAGAGAAGGGAGACTTGGGGAAGAAAAACGAGAATACTCCCCACACCTGCCAAAATACCATCAATGAGCAGATCGCGAAAAAGATTGTCTGGCAGATAAGAAGAAAAAAAAGTTCCAAGAAATTCAAAAGAAGATTCAATCAAGTCTTGAAAAGGGGCCGCCACCACAAACAGTAACTGAAAGAGAAAAAAGAGCACTAAGAAGAGAAAGAAAAAACCCCAGCGTGGATGCAAAAGAAGTTCATCTACTTTGGCCGTAAGAGAATCTTTTTTCATGGGAGTAATCAGACAGTTCTCAAGGATTTCTCCCACGTAGCGAAAACGCTTTTCAATGAGAGAAATGGATTGAATATTTTCGAGAAAATCCTCGATTGAAGGAATTTCTTTTTGAGTTGAGTTGAGTAAAAAAGAAGAGAGTTTTTCAACAATAGTCGCTCGCCCAGATTCCTCACGCGCACAGATGGGCATAAAATCAAGTTTCTCTATCTCTTCATAGCGCTCCCAGCGAAAAGAAAAATGCCGCTTTCTTGCCAAGTCCATCAAGTTAAAGAGGACAATGATCTTATGGCCAAGGAGTTTAAGCTCTTCTAAAAGGAAAAGTGACTGTTCTAAGTTGGTGCAGTCCACCACATAAATAATCCCAGCAATTTGCTCTCTCTTGCTCAAAAGAAACTGACGCGTTACCCGCTCTTCAGGAGTCTGTGCATCAAAGCTATAGAGGCCTGGAAGATCTACAATTTCAAAAAGACCATCTACAACACCGCTTTTTTTTTCCACTGTCACACCGGGAAAGTTTCCCACCCGCTGACGATTTTTTGTCAAAAGGTTAAAAAGAGAAGATTTTCCACAATTAGGTCGCCCTACTAGGGCCAAGACAGATGGATTACTCTCTTGATTCATAAATTTCTCTTTTTTTCTCTACTTGAATCATGGAGGCCTCATCCTGCGTTAAGGCCAAAAGGGTCTCATTAAACTCTAAAAGAAAAGGACCTTTTCCTTTTCCCCGTGAGAAGTCTTTTTTAAGCGTCACAAGGCGACCAGGGAGAAGGCCGAGGTGCAAAAAACGACGCAAAAAAGGTTTTTCGGAAATATTGTTGTAAGTAGAAGAAACAATAGTCGCCGTCTCTTCTACTAAAAGTGTCGCAATTGTCTGCATATCAATCATTTTTATTTAAAAAAAGTAATTCTTATTCTGTTTGGCATAGCTAACATTCAGGTTGGCAATTGCAAAGCTTTTTTTCTTGGAAATTAAGAAGGATATTTATACCCTATTCCAATCTATGAAAAACAAAATAATCCTACTTTTTTTGACTTGCTTGTGGAGCGCAAAGCTATTTCCTAGCGATCATAAAAGACAGTTTCTCCTTAATCCAACACTTAGAAGCAAGGGCTCTTTTAATGATATCAGGCAGACAAAAGATGGAGTGAATATTCTCCGCGAAGGAAATTTTTCAGGTGAAGGGCAAGAGAATCTCTTTGAGGGAGAAAAAAGAGGCCTTAAAAACCTCCAAAATCTCCCCCCAGCTATTCAAGGCGTTGCTCGATTTACAGATGTAAAAATTGATGAGGAAAAACGCAAAATTACTGCTCAACAGCCGAGATATTTGAGGACGCTAGAAGAACACGCAAGTAGAGAAAAGACGGCCTTAGAGTTTGCTTATCTTGGACTCTCAATGGGATACACGTTAAGCAAAGTACATGCTGCAGATGTCGCCCACCGCGATATTAAAGAAGATAATATAATGATCACTTCTCATAATGGAGTAGAGACGCCTCTTTTTATCGATTTTGGTCTTTCTTATAGCAAAGGAGATTATGACAAAGAACTTAAGAGCGGTGTTTTTACGGGCATGCTTCAACTAGCGCGTTCTGATCATGAAACGGCAAAGAGAAAATTTAGAGTTGGCGACAATAGAGATCCTTATGGAAGTTTTTCTCAAATGATTAAGGCCGATGAATACTCTTTTTCTCATATGATGGTGAGAATTTTAACGAAGGATCACCCCTCGTTTAATTTTTCTATGGAAAATATGATCCAGAGTATTACTCAGCATCGATTTTATTTAGGAGCTCATCTTTATCGCTTTCGCCAGCTAGAAAAAGAAATAAAGGAAAAAATAAATGATCCTCAAGAAAAAAAAGAATTATTAAAAAAATTAAAACATGTTTTTTTCTCTCCTCTGATGAAACTTGTTGCTCATAATAACAATGACGCTAAAATGGAAAAAGCAAAGAAGATAAGGATCAGCTCCCTTAGAGAAAAACATGATCTCACAAAGTATCCTCTCCCTTTTCATAACAGTATTGATGATTTGGCGAATCTTCTCTTTGATGAAATGGAGAAAAAAGAAAAAGAGATTTATAAGGAATATGTTCGTGTGGCCAAAGAAAATATCGAAAAAAACAACGATGCTCGTCTCATGTCTTTAATTCTCTTTTATCTTGAAGGATCTCATCCTGAGAGAGAAAAACGACTATCCATGCAAGATCTCTTAAAAAAAATTAAAGATCTTTTCTATGAGTGTCCCTCTTCTTCTGGTGACTCTCGTAATACTAGTGATTTACCCGAAAATTTAAAAAATATTCAAAGACAAATTTACCCTCAATTTCTCGATGGAAGTAAAGATTCATGCCAGGCAAAAGATATTTCTTACTGGAGTCATGCTATGCAAAATGCCATACAAAATTCTTTGGCATTGCCTTCTTGTCTTCCCAATATTTCTCCTGGAGAAGAACTTCCATGGCTCCTTCAATAAGTGTAATCTTATGAAGTGGCCATGGAAGTAATAAAATTAACGTTTAATATTGAGAATCTCTGTGAGCATTTGATCAGCAGTAGTAATAGAGCGCGTATTGGCCGTAAAGTTTCGCTGTGAACTCATCAAATTCACAAATTCAGTGGCAATATCTACGTTGGAAAGCTCAATGGATTTAGAAAGAACCTCACCTCGCCCCGCCTCATTGGGTTTACCAAGAGCTGCTTGTCCTGATTTTCGCGTCTCCTTAAAAAGGTTTTTACCTACCTTAAAAAGACCTTCATTATTTTCAAATTTTGCAACGGCCATTTGAGCAATATCGCGTGCTTCACCATTGTTATAAATGGCAGTTAATACCCCTTTGTCATTAAAAGATAAACTTCCAAGAGTGGCGGCCGCAGCTCCATTTTGTGAGTGACGGGCCACAGTGGATTCTGATCCATACATGGTTGTGGCATCATAAGCATTTCCGCCTTCTGTAAGAGAATTTCCAAAATCAAGAGCAATTTTTTGATCTTGTGAAGCACCTTTATTAAAATTAAAAGAGTTTTCGTTTTCAATTTCTTCTTGCAAGAGACCTTTATCGCTAAAGACAAGAGAGCCACTTCCCATCTCAACATTTTTTCCTTCTTCTCCACCTTCAGCGTCTTCGCCACTGACAACAACATGATAATCCCATTTACTTTTATCCTGACGATTAAAATACACCGTCAATAAACGTGCTGTTCCCACATTGTCATAGGCCACAATTCCCGTATTAAAATTTGAACTCTTGATGGGATCGTTAACATCAAAGGCCTTAATTTCTGCACGAGAGTCAAGGTTCATGTTCACTTTAATTTTATCCGTTGGCTTTGCCGCAACAGTTGTACTTCCAAGTTTAATGGGAAGAACTTGGTTCGTTAATTCACCTTTCTCGTTAGCAGCAAATCCTCGTACTCGATAGCCATCACTTGAAATGAGGTAACCCTCTTTATCAAAATGAAAACTTCCATCGCGCGTATAACCTGGACCAAAAGGGGCCTCGATGGAAAAAAAGCCGTTTCCATTGATGGCCAAATCGGTAATTTGCTCCGTTCGAGTGACACTTCCCTGCGTATAAAGTGGCTTAATATGAGCAAGCTTTACCCCTGATCCAATTTGATCTCCTCCATCAATCCCTTTGAGAGAAGAAGAGAGAACGTCTTGAAATTCTGGCCGAGAACTTTTAAAACCAAATGTTGATGCATTGGCAATATTATCTGCAATAACGGCCATCCCGCTTCCAATGGAATTGATGCCAGTAATTCCTATATTAAATGAACTTAAAATTCCCATGCCATCTCCCTATTGCAAATATGTTCCAGGTAAGACTGAATTGCTTACCTTTTCTTCCATGTTTTGTTTTATTTGTTTTATTTGTTTTTCTGCATTTTCTTTTTTTGCTGCTGCGATTTCTTCTGGTGGAAGTTCAATGTGCTCTATTTCTTTGAGTGTCAGTTTTTTTCCGTCCACCATAAGCTCTGGGCCATTGGGAGAAAAACTCACTCCTGTCACTAGACCAAATGTTTTTGTACTTGTGGGGATTCTCTGGAAGGCCTCATCAAAGGCGAGGACTTCAAAGGTATAATCACCTTTTTCGGCCACCTGTCCATCCATGGTGTCGCCATTCCATAGAGCAGAAGAGCTTCCTGCATTTTTTGCTCCAAGATCTTTTTCAAAGACTAACTGAGCGCGATTATCATAGATTCTTAATCGCGTTGATGCAGAAGGTTTATCTAAACTAAAGTTCATCCCTACATCTTTTTCACCATCAAAAGAAATATTTCGCCCACTTGTAAGTACTTGTTTACCCAGAAAACTAGAAGCGTAATAGCGATTTTCCATAAATTTAACATCATCTTGAGAGGTGATGCTTTTTGAAATATTGGACAATTGTTCTAGTTGAGAAAGCTGAGCTAGCTCACCGACAAATTTATTTTGCTCCATGGGCTTCATGGGATCTTGATTTTTCACCTGATCGATCAAGAGCTTCATAAACTCATCTTTTCCCAATC
>CALDHR010000172.1 GCA_937898585.1 uncultured Oligoflexia bacterium | reverse complement strand
AAAGATAAGATGGTGGTTTTTGGGAACTCAACTTTTGTGGAAAATAGTTATGGGAATTTCTCTCAGCATTTCTATCTTTTTAATAAGGCCCTTACATGGTGTCTTGATGATGATTTTTCTCTAGGACAAGATGTTATTGATGGCTCAACAGACGTTAAAGTAATTAGCGCCCCTCTGATGGGTTTTTATTTTTATTTCTCTTTTGTCTTTGGCCCTCTTTTATTTTTCTTTGTGGCCTTGTGGATTTTCTTGAGGAAGAAGAGGTATTCCTTAAATGAATAAGTATGATGTAAGAAAGATTATAGATTCAGACATAGAGGAAATTGCCAAATTTTTTCACAAGACAGTTCATACTGTAGCATCAAAATACTATAACAAGAGTCAATGCGATGTTTGGGCCTCCAAAGATAAGATTAATATCGACTTTTGGAAAAAGAGATTTAAAGACGAATATGTTTTTGTTGCTTTATTTGAGAATAAAATCGTTGGGTTTATTTCTCTGCGAGATGATGGACTCCTTGATCATCTGTACATAGACAAAAAACATCAAGGCACTCCTGTTCGAAACTTATTATGGCGAAATATCTTAATAAAGGTTGAAGAGCTTGGCCTAAAAAGAATTTTTACAGAGGCCAGCATTATGGCCATGCCCATAGCAAAAAGAATGGGGTTTCGCTTAATTAAAAAGCAAACAATTAAAATAGAAGATCTAGAGCTCACAAATTATTTAATGGAAAAGATGATGTGATGCAGTTCTTCAAATAAGGAAAAAATAAATATGAAAATTGCTTTAGTAACAGGTGCAAGTTCAGGCATAGGCACTGCTATTACTCAAATGCTGGCCAATAATGGTTATCGTGTGCTGGCCGCCGGTCGCCACCCCGAGCGAACAGAGGCCTTAAAAAGCTACAGCTCCAATATCAGCACCTGGGTTGGCGATATTACTTCTGCAAATGCGTGCACTGAGCTGGTGGCGTACTGTCTCGAAACCATGGGGGGCCTGGATTTGCTCGTCAATAATGCAGGCATTTATTTTGAAGCAGCTATAGAGAACACGAGTGATGAAATTTGGTCATCTACTATTGCTATTAATTTAAGTTCCGTTTTTTTTCTGTCGCGTGAGAGCTTGCCACATATCCGCCAACGCAAGGGCGCTATTGTGAATATTGCTTCAGACTGGGGTCTTAAAGGCGGTCAACGCGCAGTTGCTTATTGTGCCAGCAAAGGCGGAGTCGTTATGATGACAAAGGCCATGGCGCGCGACCATGCCCACGAAGGAATTCGCATTAATGCCATTTGCCCAGGCGACGTAGAGACCCCTATGCTTTACAACGATGGGGCCGTGCGCGGAATTAGCGCAGAAAAAGCATTAAAAGAGGCCCAAAAAATGAGCCCCACAGGCCGAATTACCAGTCCAGACGAAGTGGCGTCCCTTGTCTTATTTTTGGCCTCTGATGCCGCAGCTCAAATCAACGGTGCGGCCATACCAATTGATGGTGGGAACACAGCTTAAAACCAGGCCGCCGAAGAGTTAATTGAACTTTTGGCCTGTCCTTTTGGCAGTGATATAGATATTGCCCTCGAAAAAGCAGCAAGGATGTTAAAAATTTGAAAACAGTAAAAATCAAGGCCCTGATTTTTTTATTGGCCCTTCTCGGTGCCACTTATTACCTCAAAGAAATTCGCCCCAAACAGATGATCCTCTCTCAACAAGAAGAAGCACTCAGTTCTTTTCATCTCGATGATATTGATAAAATTCATTTTAGTGATTTTTTTGTCACGTCCTACGAATTAGAGCACAACCTCAATTTTAAAAGAGAGTTTCTTAAAACATTGACGGGTTTTTTAAGTAGCTTGAGAATTGAGCGTCTCTTCACAGATCAAGAGAGATCTTCTTTTGAAAAGTTAACGGAGAAAG
>CALDHR010000171.1 GCA_937898585.1 uncultured Oligoflexia bacterium | reverse complement strand
CATTATATTTTTTGCTGATGATTTTCCAGATATCGATCGTCGCCCCCTGAATATCGATATTTTCAACTTCGTAATCCATCCCTTTAACTCTATCACTCTCGCGCTTGAGCTGATCATAGTAATTGCTCATTTTGTTTTCATCACCAGCAGAGGCCGCACCTACATCAAAAACATCTCGTGTTTGAACTGATGTTGGCCTTCTCTGAACATCGCCCTCTTTTTCACTTTCATCATCACTTTTAACAACATACGTAGAGAGATCAGTTGGTAATTTCCCTGTTTTATCATACTCTTGGCGCAAGGCCCAAGCACTTAACAATCCTTTCATTGAATAACTTTCTTTATAGCGCTGATAAGCGGCCTTCGAATCTTCTGTCACCACTAAATCAAAAAAGCGCTTACTATTCTTTTCTATAATCGTATCAAAATCAGGCGTTATGGCCTTCTTTTTTCCGGCCTTTTCTAATTTTTCATTTACAATTCTGCGCAATTTATCTGCTGAATATTTCATATCATAAGAAATCTTCTTCAATTCAACGGGATCAAGTTTTGTAAAATCCATCCTCCCATGAGCAATGGAATTGGTAATATTTAAAAGACGTCCCATCGATGGCATTTTTTGCATTGGTTCATAGAGGTCTTTCTTTCTGAAACTCAAACAACTTCTCGTCTTCTTACATTCACACAGAACATCAATAGACCCTTTATTGCCTAGACAAGGACGAAACTGAGACATAGATGTAATTTCATCATTCATTCCCGCACGCGCGCCATCTGAAGCAAAGGCGAGATTGGAAAAGAGAACATCTTTAAGAGTATCCATTATTGTAACAGGAG
Source organism: uncultured Oligoflexia bacterium (assembly GCA_937898585.1). Lineage (GTDB taxonomy): Bacteria > Bdellovibrionota > Bacteriovoracia > Bacteriovoracales > Bacteriovoracaceae > CALDHR01. The sequence goes on along the minus strand of CALDHR010000171.1, from coordinate 676 downwards.
CTCCTTCCGATGACTCTTCTTCATATTCTTCAATATCTTTTAGCGTCTGATACCCTGCTCCCTTTGAACGTTCTTTATATTTCTTGCTAAATTTTTTCAGCTTCTTTCCACGCTTAAGAAGAATCACCATCTGCCAAGTGGCAATCCCCGCCATAATCGTATTAAAGGCCGCACCGATGGCACCAAAGATAACCCGCATGTAAGGAAACTTTCCTTTAATTTTACTTCCATCAACATTAACTCCAAGCCCTTTAATTTGCCCAATAACTCCGTAGACAATCATGAGAATACTGATGATAGAAATAACGAGACCTACGCCCATTAAAATATCGGCAATCATGCTATTGGGGTGAAAAGTATTCACCGCCCCAGCAATCATCATCACCCCAGAGACGGCGGTAACGGCAGCATTGATGGCCATCCCAAGATCAACGGCCTTAGCGTCAGGAACCATAAGATTAATCAAATTTATTTTTAATTTCTGAAAGTCGGCAAGAGGATCGACAAAACTGAGATTGGCCATTATTTTTTTCATGCCTGTTTGAAAATTAAAAGCATAGGTAATATTAACTTGATAAAATTTTACTTCATTACCTGTCTCTGTTCTTTTTACTTGTCTCATATATTTAGGTTTATTGGCCGTAACATCACTGCTTTTTTTATAAAAGAAGGTATA
>CALDHR010000170.1 GCA_937898585.1 uncultured Oligoflexia bacterium | reverse complement strand
AAGAAGATATTCGTCAAGTGGCCCAAGAGCTAAGTTCTCTTTTCTGTGAAGGCAGCTATGGAAAAATCTTAGTGGCCTACAATCAGTTTCAATCAGTTCTTCAGTTTAATTCCACCATTAAACAAGTTCTTCCTCTTTCTATGCCAAGTGAAGGAAAAGAAGAGCTGCGCGAAAAGTTTCCCTTTGATTTTAAATACGATGCCCCTCCTCAAGAGATTCTCGATGAGCTTATCCCTGAGTCTTACGTGGCCACTCTCTTTACCGCCTTGTTAGATGCTCAAGCATCAGAACATGGCTCTCGTATGGCGGCCATGGATAGTGCATCGAAGAACTGTAATGAAGTAATTCGAAAATTAACCTTAAAAATGAATAAATTGCGGCAAGCGGCCATCACCACAGAACTCATTGAAGTTATCTCTGGTGCAGAGGCCCTTAATAGCTAGCCAAGGAGTAAAACAATGTCAGTGGCCAATCAGCACGACGGAACAATAAAGCAGGTTATGGGACCTGTTGTGGATGTAGAGTTTAAAAGCGGAGAACTTCCCGCTGTCTATAACGCCCTCAACGTCACAAATATTGCTATCTCAGATGAGGAGTGGAACTTAACTCTAGAAGTCTCTCAACATCTTGGGGACAACGTTGTTCGTTGTATTTCTATGGATTCAACTGAAGGCCTCTCTCGCGGACTTGCTGTGCGCGATACCAAAGGGCCTATTATGACGCCCGTAGGGGAGTGTACTCTTGGGCGTATTCTCAATGTGGTAGGAAAACCCGTTGATGAAAAAGGGCCTGTTGACACGAAAAAACATTATTCGATCCACCGCGAGGCGCCCCCTTTTGAAGATCAATCTACAAAGCTAGAGCCTTTTTTTACCGGAATTAAAGTTATTGATTTAATGGCCCCTTATTTGAAAGGGGGAAAGATTGGTCTCTTTGGCGGTGCTGGTGTGGGAAAAACTGTTACCATCATGGAGCTTATCAATAACATCGCCAAGCAATATGGAGGATACTCTGTTTTTGCTGGTGTTGGTGAAAGAACGCGTGAAGGAAACGATCTCTATCACGAAATGATGGAGTCTGGCGTTATCGATAAAACGGCCCTTGTCTATGGTCAGATGAATGAGCCACCTGGAGCAAGAGCGCGTGTGGCCTTAACAGGTCTTTCGGTGGCGGAATATTTTCGCGATGAAGAAAAACGCGATGTTCTTTTCTTTGTGGATAATATGTTTCGCTTTACACAAGCTGGTTCAGAAGTCTCGGCCCTTTTGGGGCGTATCCCTTCTGCCGTTGGATATCAGCCAACACTTTCAACAGAAATGGGATCTTTGCAAGAGAGGATTACTTCCACGAAAAATGGTTCTATTACTTCAATCCAGGCCATCTATGTTCCGGCCGATGACTATACCGATCCTGCGCCTGCTACAACCTTTGCTCACTTAGATGCAACCACAGAGCTTTCGCGCTCTATTGCCGAGCTTGGTATTTATCCTGCTGTCGATCCTCTCTCATCTACGTCGACAATTTTGAGCAAAGAAATCGTAGGAGAAGAGCACTATGAAACAGCTCGACGCGTAAAGGGTATTTTACAGCGCTATAAAGAACTTCAAGATATTATCGCTATTTTGGGGATGGATGAACTTTCCGAAAGTGATAAACTTTTAGTGGGAAGGGCCCGCAAGATTCAGAAATTCATGTCTCAGCCCTTTCATGTGGCCGAGACCTTCACGGGAACAAAAGGTGCTTATGTTGAGATCAGTGACACTGTAAGCTCATTTAAGGCCATTTTAGATGGTGAAGTGGATCATCTTCCTGAGCAGGCCTTTTACATGGTAGGTGGAATTAAAGAAGTCCACGAGAAGGCCAAAAAATTGGCCGAGAGTTAAGTGGTAAGAAATCTATTACCTGAGAAGAAAATGAGGTTTTGCCCATGAGTGCTTTTTTAGTGGATGTTTTAACACCTTCACGAGTTCTCTTTCGCTCCAAAGAGGCCAATATTGTCTATGTTCCTACTTCTGTGGGAACATTGCAGCTTCTTCCTGAGCATACTCACTTTGTGGCCAAAATTGCACCGGGAACTCTTGTTCTTGAGAGCAGCAATGGCCAAAAAGAAGGCTTTTATGTGGAAGGTGGTATCTGTCAGTTAATGGAAAAAGGGCTTATGATTTTGGCGCGAACAGGTCTGGCAAAAAAAGACCTCAAACTTCCCGAAGTTAAAGAACTTTTAAAAAAGGGCCAAGAACAACTTGCTGTAGGTGAGACAGATGAAGTCT
>CALDHR010000169.1 GCA_937898585.1 uncultured Oligoflexia bacterium | reverse complement strand
AAAGAAGTTGATTTTTCTATTCCTTATTTTCGAAGCGAAACAGTAGTTGTTTTTCGTTCAGGGAGATCTTATAGCGCGAAAGATGATCTTCATCATCTCAATATTGGTGCACAGTTAGGATCAACTCATCAAATTGCGGCAGAAAAAAATATTGTGACAGAGGGATCTTTCAATAAGCTTCGTCTTTATAATAAAGTCACTGAGATGATTCAGGATCTTCTCAATGAAAATATTGATGTCTTGGTTATCTCTGAAGAAGAGGTGGGGAATATTAAAAAAAATCTCCCTGAATTGGATTATTTTCTTTTGGGTAGTGGTGAAGATCTGGCCATGATTTTTCGCAAGGATGATCCTTTAAAAGATAAAGTTAATAAGGCCCTTGAGGAGATTATTGCAGAAGGTGGAGTCCAGCGTCTAAAAGAAAAGTGGGGCATGGGCCCTCAGGAAAAAAAAGAAGTCTCTCTTAGCTCCTTTGAAAAGCTAAAAGACTTTGCCACGAGGATTCCCTATATTGCTATGGGGCTTGGCGTGACCTTTCAATATGCTTTTATTTCCATGTTTCTAGGACTCTTTTTAGGGACAATTTTGGGCATCCTGAAAGTTCTCCCTTATAATCTTCCCCGTAAGTTTGCGGCGATTTATACCTCTTTTTTTCGAGGAACACCTTTACTGGTTCAGCTTGGGCTTATTTATTATGGAGTAAGGCCTCTTTTGGGTATTGATATTAATGCTTTTACCGCCGGTATTTTAACTTTTACTTTGAATTCTACGGCCTATATTTCAGAGATTATGAGAAGTTCGCTGGAGTCTATCGATCTAGGTCAGTGGGAAGCGGCAAAGGCGCTAGGGATGAGCCGTTTTCAAGCGCTTAGATGGGTTATTTTTCCTCAGGCCTTTCATCGTTCTCTGCCTTCTCTTGTTAATGAAATTATCGATTTGCTCAAAGAGTCAGCGCTAGTTTCCACTATCGGAGAGACAGACTTATTGAGAAGAGGCTATATCGTGGCCAGTGAGAAGTATACGTACATCGGGCCACTTTTAGTTGTGGCCTTCTGTTATTACGTTGTTGTGATGATTTTAAGTAAGATGGCGAAAATGCTAGAGAAGAAAATGGCCTATACTGATTAGGCGATTTTCTTTAAAAGCTTAGCAAGGTTTTGCGGACGATCAAGAGATTTGATGGCGCGAGCAGAAAGCTTTACTTTGTAAGTACGGCCAGTGCTTGGATCAAATACTTTTTTTGAGTGCAAGTTTACTTGTTGTTGTTTTTTAGTTTTGTTGTTGGCGTGAGAAACATTATTAGCAATATTTCTTTTTTTTCCTGTAAGTGTACATTTTCTAGACATGGCATTTCCTTTCATTCAGTTACAAAACGGCCTGGATCCTACTTCTTTAAAAGACCTTTTGCAATATTAAAACCGTCAATTCCAAAATATCTATAGAGCTCAGAGGCACTATAGGCCGAACGACCATAGGTTCCTTTGAGGGCAAATTGAGAAATATTAAATGAAATTTTTTGTTTTGCCAGCTCTAAACTCAAAAAACTAGCAAGAGATCCCTGTTCTTGATGGTCTTCGGCCACCACAAGGTTGCCTTTTGTTTTCTTGAGAGCATCGATAATAGTCTTATCATCAAATTTATTGACGAAGGGATAATCAATAAGGATGGTGCCAATATTTGCCTCTTTTTTGAGGATTTCTCTGGCCTTCATTAATTCAAAAAGCATGGGGCCATATCCCACGAGTGCAAATTGTGGATTTTCATCTTCGGCAATGAGGCGTGCTTTGCCAAATTCGATTTTCTTTTCTGAAATAGAGAGGGGGAAGTTTTCACGTCCTAAAAAGAAAATAAAGTGATCTGATTTTTCTTTTTCCTTGTCCCTTTTCTCTATGCTCATTTTCAT
>CALDHR010000168.1 GCA_937898585.1 uncultured Oligoflexia bacterium | reverse complement strand
GGTTTATTGTTGGCAAGAATATTGTTGAGGAAAAAGAAGAAATTCCATCCGTTTTAAGAAGAATGTCGGCCTTTAAAGGGAAAATCGATGAATTTTGTTCTGTTGATTATATTTAGCAAGAAAAGAAGTATTTTTTAGGAAAATAGAGAAGTCATGTCACCTAAAACAGTTTTAATTTTCAAAGTGTTGTTTTTTACATTTCTTGCTTATGTTATTTATAAAACAGTTTTTTATCTCATTAAAGAATTTATTTTTCCAACAAGGAAAGAAGAAACTCGCTCTTATCTAGATGATCAAGTAAGTATTTTAACAAAGAAGATGGAAGGCCTTTCAGTAGAGGGGATAGCTTCCTTGAAAAATAAAGAGACAGAAAAAGAGAGAACCTTTACCTCTCAACAAGAGAAGCTCTTTTATCGACTTTATGAGAAAGTAATAAAAGATTCTTCATCGCTTATTGAAAAAGAAAAATATGAAGAAGTTTTAGATGCTTATGAAAAATCAGTTTGGGGAGATACTCAGATTGGAGATGGTAATGAATTTCGTTTGCTTGTGCAGAATAAAGGGTTTTTTAATTGGAAAAGGGCCTTAACAGCTGATGAATTGAAGAAATATTTGATTCTTTTGATAGAAATAAGAACAAACCAGAAAATAATTAACTGGCTTCTTCTTTGCTCTTTTGGAGGAGAGAGTAAAGAGAGCGTTTTACTTTCCCTTAAAGAGAAGTGGAAAGAAAAAGAGTCCTTCTTTCAATGTGATATCTATGATTTGAGTTTTTATTTTTTAGACAAGAAGTCTTCTCTCTTAGATGAAGACAAAGAAAAATTCAAAGAAGGTTTAGATAAGATAGAAGAAGTGATGAATCGTAAAGAAAGTTCAAGTGAAATATTGTATGAGTTTAAAAATGATTTTTCTTTGTTAGAAATAGAGCAACCAACTTTTGACAAAAAAGTCGTGAAGGCCAAATTTAATAAGTTGGCCAAAAAATATCATCCTGATACGTTGAGTGATTCATCTTCTAATGATAAATTCATTGAAGTTCAAAAGGCCTATGATAATCTTAGAGATCATCTAGTGGATTTTGAAGGGGATGATGAAATAATTCTTATCCTTGCACAGTATTTTTACTTTTAAGGAAATTGATGAAAAGCATACTAAAAGTCTATGTTGGGATGTTTATAGGTTTAGCGACCTTTATTATTTTAATTCTGGGATTTATTTTTGTTGTTAACAAGGTAAGTTATTTAAAAGCAAAATCGTCCCTACTTTCGCAGCATCACCTTTTAAAGTTAAAAATCGAAGGTAAGATTGAAGAGAGGAAAGTGAGTGCTTTACAGCAAATGCTTTTTGATGCTCATTTGAAAAGACCTCTTGTAACACCCTCTTCCCTTAAAGAAATTATTCGCAAGGCCCAAGAACATGAGGGGCTCGATTATCTGTATATCGAAGTAAATCCTTTTGACGCTTCTTTTAGTGATTTAGAGTCTATCCGTCAAGAACTTGTCGCATTTAGAAAAAAAGGCAAAGAGAAAAAAATCTATATTCATTTAGAATCATTAGATGAAAAATCCCTTTATTTGGCCTCTGCTGCCGACAGGGTAGGCATATCGCCTTATTCTTCTGTGTTACTAAAAGGAGTCCCTTTTATTTTTAGTTTTTTTACTAAATTAATGGGAAAATTGGATGTTAAGGCCAAAACGTTTAGGGCCGGAAAATTTAAATCGGCCATTGAGCCTTTTATTTACAATCAATTGTCCAATGAAAATCGACAGCAATTAGAAGAATTGAGTTTTTCTTTATGGGATCACTTTTTAGAGACAGTCTCAACTGCTAGAAATATTAAAAAAGAGTTGTTAAAAAAATCTATCGATAACTTAGTCATTAAAGATGTTCCCTCTCTCGTGAAATTTAACCTTGTTGATGAAGTCTTAAACAGGAGTAGTTTTCAAAAGCTTATCTATAATGAAATAGAAGAGAAATATCCTAATGATGTAAAGTTTCTTATCAGTAAAGGAGAGACAAAAGATAAGAAAATGAGGATACGTGATTACTTTCCTCTTATTACCTTAGAAAGTCATCTCTTTAAAAATTATCTGTCGGCCATTCAGTATGATGAGAATAAAAAATTCGAAGAAAAAAAGCATTTAGGCGTTATGTACTTATCAGGTGAAATTGTTTTTGGTTATTCTTCTGCCGCCAATTCAAAAATAGGTCATCTTTCTGTTATTGAAGAATTGAATGAATTGCTTAAAGATAAAAATTTAGCAGGAATTATTCTCCGCATTGATTCACCTGGTGGTAGTGCTTATGCGAGTGATCTTATTTATCAAGAATTAGAAGAAATAAGAAAAGAGTACGGACTACCTATTTATGCTAGTTTTGGGCCAATGGCCGCTTCAGGTGCCTACTATTTAGCAATGGCCGCAGATAAAATTTGGGCCTCAGAGAATACGATTACAGGATCAATTGGTGTTTTTTCTCTTCTTTTTGAAACAAAGAATTTTTTCAAAGATACGATAGGGGTAACATTTGATTCTGTTGTCTCATCAAAATATGCAGATTTAGGAAACTCAAACAGAGATTTATCGAAAAAAGAGAGTCAGTATTTTCAATCTTCAGTTGATGAAATCTATCAGAGATTTCTTGATGTGGTGCAGATGGGAAGAAAATTTGAGGATAGAAAAAAAGTAGACTCTTATGCACAGGGAAGAATCTATTCAGGGAAAATGGCCAAAGAATTAAAGCTAGTTGATGAAATTGGATCTTTGAAAGACGTAATTGACTCTATGGCCGATAGTTTAAATTTAAAAAAAGGTGATTACTTTACTACTATTGCTGTTCCCGAAAGTGAAAACTTCTGGGGAGGTTTCTTTTCTCGCGATGAAGTTCTCTCTTATTTTACTTTTCTTTATGTTGGAAAATATTTTGCTCCTGCAATGAATTATTTAATGATTGAAAAAAATGAAAGATCACCTAAAATTTATATGAAAGGACCTCTTATCTACTCAGAAGGACAATTAGGTGATTTTAGACCCTACTAATTTATCAATTTTATTAATTGAGCATCGCGAAGAATACCGGGCCGTCTATGGCCTTAATTTAATTGTTTATTTAGACTCCAAAGTTACCGTTGTAAGTACCAAAAATGATGTAGTTAAAGAGTTGAAAGATAAAAATCAACAATATAATCTTATTTTTTTAGACAATGATGCTTACACAGGGGATATGGCCCTAGACCTCTATAAATTATTATCTGAAAAAAATCTTAATATTCCTTTTTATGTAGTGGGAAAAACAAAGCTTGGTTTAAATGCTGATCATGTTTATAAATTTGATAAGTCTTTAGAGCTGAAATATATTTTAGGACCTATGGCAGAAGGGCTTAATATTACGGCCAAAATGATGGCCTTAAAATCTCATGGTCCTTACTTTTCCATGCCGATTGATTTTTTAATTCCAGGTTGGCAGTGTTCGGCCGATTTATTTATTTCTATAGGTGATGCTTATAAATTAATGTTTAAAGTTGGAGATATTATTCTCAATGACGAATTAGAATTTATGACAAAATCTGGTATTAAGCATTTATTTGTAGATTCAACCAAGAGACTCAAATTTGTTAACTCTTTGACAAATGAAATCTTTGCGAAGCTTAATGATCCAGACCTTACGAAAGAAGATCGCGTTCATGTTACTGCGAAAGGTTACCAAATGGTCATGGAACAGGCCAGAAGACTTGGAATAACTCAAACTACTCTTGATATTGCCAATGAATGCATTTCATCAATGAAAAACATTGTGGAGGTTTTTGATAATCTTAATGATCTACTCGCAGAGCTCATCAAAGAGGATGGCAGCTATCGTTATAAACACTCTCTTTTGTGCTCTTATGTAGGAATTCATCTTTTAAAGAAATTGTCCTGGGGAAGTAAAGAAGAGCAAGATAAATTTATCTTTCTTTGTTTTTTTCATGATATCGCTCTTCCTAGAGATGATTGGGCCAGAATTCATCACGATGAAGATCTTAAAGGATCATCTCTTACAGATGATGAAAAAGAAATAATTTCATCACATGCAAGTGCTGCTTCTAAAATAATTTCTAAAGTGAATAAAATCCCCTTTGGGATTGATCTTATCATTAAGCAGCATCATGGTTCTAAAAATGGTAAGGGTTTATCTAAAATATCTAATGAAATTTCGCCTTTGGCGGCACTCTTTATTTTAGCAGAAGAATGGACTTCCTACGCTATTCAATCACAAGAAAATCAAGAAAAACTGGATAAGAAAAAAGTTATTCAAAAAATAACAATAAAGTATGACTTCCCTGTTTTTAAAAAATTATTTCCTGCGCTTCACTCTTTAGAGCTTTAATCTATAGAGATTTAGAATTTGAATAAGAGTACTCTTCTTCTAAATCGAGAATTATTTCTTGATAATTATCTAATTGATAGAGTTTAAAAACTTTTAAAAACTCATTTGATACATTCTTGAGGAAAACTCTGTTTTTATTTTTATTCAAGGCCTTAATGGTCTCTACAAAAAGAGAAATTCCAGATGATCCAACAAAATCAACTTTGTTGAAGTCGATAATAATATTTGTACTAGGTCTTTTATTTGATAGATGAATAAGCTTTTTTCGCAAAGGAAATCCATTGTCATAAGTCAGATTTCCCTCCATAAAAAAAGTTAAGTCCCCATGTACATCAATTGTAATGTTAGCGCTAATACTCATTAGATAATCCTCGCTTTGAGATAAAAAGGTGTCCTAATACTAACATTAGTTCTGAAGAGTTAAGAATAGAGGGAAAAAAAAGCAAAATTAGACAATAAAATATCTCAAGTTTCTCCTTTAAGTTGCCGATAATAGAAAAGTTCTACTACGAAGGAGAGATAAATGAGCTCTAAGGCATTCAAGGAAAACGAAAATTATTTATATTCTAAAAATGGAAAAAGCGAAAGAAAAAAAAGAGATTTAAAAAAATCTTATCCAAAATTTAAAACCATTGATGGAAAACATTTTATTCGAGAAAACATTCCAGAGGCCTACGTCCCTTACCAAGCAAAAAAAAGAAAAAATGGTCGTGTAAAGTTTTTTAACTTTGATTTGGCGAGAGAGATGGGACTGATTGATAAAAATCATCCTGATGAAATGAATGAAGCTTTAGAAAAAGAAATTCTCAACTCTTTTAGTATTACTATTATCAATGAATATGACCTCATTAATAAAGTCAAAATTGACCCTGAAGATATCTTAGATCGAACTTATATGGCCACACGCTATCTGCAACTCCAGCATCCAGGAAGAACAGGCAAAACAAGTGGAGATGGAAGAAGTATTTGGAATGGAGATTTTAAAGGGACCCATCAAGACTGGGATGTTTCAAGCTGCGGATCAGGGGCCACTTGCTTAAGTCCTGCAACAGCAATTTATAAAAAATTTTTTAAAACAGGAGATAAATTTGTCTCTTATGGTTGTGGTCATGCTGACTATATTGATGGAATAAGCGCGGCCGTCATGAGTGAAATTTTCTTTAAAAATAAAATAAAAACAGAAAGAACTCTTGCTATTATTGATTACGGAACTTCAACAATTAATATTAGAACAGGTAAAAATCTTCTTAGACCATCTCACCTTTTTTGTCATCTCAAACAAGGAAATCGCGATGTTTTAAAAAAAATCATTGACTATTACATTGATCGAGAAAGTAAAAATGAAAATTGGCCTTCTTTTATTAATGAAAAAGAAAAATACAAATACTTTCTTGATTATGTCACTCATAACTTTGCTCACTCAACGGCCGTTTTTGAAAGTGAATATATCTTTTGTTGGATGGACTGGGATGGAGATAATATCTTAATGGATGGAGGTATTATTGATTACGGTTCAGTTCGTCAATTTGGTCTTTTTCATCATGAATATCGCTATGATGATGTGGAGAGATTTTCTACCACAATATTAGAACAAAAAAATAAAGCAAAGTATATTGTTCAAAATATTATTCAATGTGTTGATTTTATTGAAACAGGAAAAAAAAGACCTCTTAAAAATTTTTCGTCATCTACTTATTTAAATAAATTTGATGATATATATCAAAGAGAAAAGAAAAGCAGGCTACTTTATAAAATT
>CALDHR010000167.1 GCA_937898585.1 uncultured Oligoflexia bacterium | reverse complement strand
TTGTTTCACTATTTGGAGAGGTAATTAAAAGACAAAATTTAGTACTCCCTATATCAAGAATAGAGATAATTTCACGAGGTTTTTCTAGCTGTTTCATCCATCTTCCCTAATTTAAAAACAAGCAACATAGGAATATTTTACCTTAGTTTATCCCATTTTTGTAAGGAAATTAAAATTTTGTCGTAACTTTGTTTATGTCTTCAAAGAAAACAAAGCGAGGGATCCTTTGTTGTTCCTTGAGATGAAGAAGTGATGACTCCAATTTGGGTAGCTTTTTTTCCCAGTCTTCGCTGCCATAATAGACAATAACAGGATGGTTTAAAAAAGAAAAAATCATGGTTAAATCTTGATGCTTATCTACAACTAATTCACCTAAGTGATTGAGCATAAGAGGTGACATATTCCTCAAAAGTGAAACTATTTTTTCTTTTGACTCTTTTTTATCTTCTGCACCTGCTGCTTTGATAAAGAGATGGGGGATTTCTCTTTTTAATAAATCTTCGTCTATAAGATAGCTCAAGTAATCATAGCTCACTTCTCGAGTGTCCCCTGTTAAAATAAATCTCTCGCCTGATTTTTTTTCATAAACAGCGTAAGGAAGAGGACAATTAAAATGAATTTCCAAAAGATCAACCAGAGGATGGTAACGAATATCGTACTCTTTGATAAAATTTTTTTCCGTCAATTTTTTTTCATTCATCCAGTGATAAAGATCATAAAGAGACTTTTTTTCATTAAAGAAATCAACCATGGCCAAAGTTAATCGACCTACAAGATGTGTCGGACAATTGGAAAAAGAGCTCTTGTATTGAACAGCTCCATAGAGAGATTGAGAAAAGATCAAAAAAAGAATAATATTTTTCATCTTTTTTATTTTGAACTATCTTTAGGAAAGAAGCTATATTTTTACCTCAAGCTCCAATTCAACATGAAATTTGCGAAAAACTTCTTCTTTGACAACTTGTACCAGCGCTACAAAATCCTCATAAGTGGCCTCTCCTCTATTTTCCATAAAATTGGCATGAAGAGTACTCACAAAAAGATCACCCACATGAACTCCCTTGAGATTTGCCCCATCAATAAGCTTTCCTGCCGGCATTTCTTTAGCGGGATTTTTAAAAACACAGCCACATGTCTTAGAAGAAAGAGGCTGCGTCTCTTTTCGATAATTGAGATACTTTGTTATTTTTTCTTCCAAAGCATCATCACGCGACGTGGCCTTTAAAATCATTTTTGTAATAACCTCCCCCTCCCCGCAAAAATGATTTTTTCGATAAGAAAAATTTTTCGCCCGATCATCACTTGTGAGAAATTCTTTTGAACAAATATTTCCTTCCCCGTCAATCCATTCAATAAAAGAGACTAAAGAAGAAAATTCTCCTAAAGAGGTCCCCGCATTCATAAAGGCAACTCCGCCCATCGTGGCCGGAATTCCCGTTAAAACTTCAAATCCTCCCAGAGAATACTTTTTGGCCAACTGTAAAACAGCATTCACCGTCGTTGAAGCATCACAACTGAGCGTCATTTTTTTCTCATCAACAGACAGTAAATGTAAATCTGCTTTCGGTAGTTTGAGATAAACGCCTTCTTCCCAGGAAGAAAGAAGTTGATTTGATCCTCCGCCAATGAGGCGATAAGGCCGCTTTTGTTTTTTTAATTCTTGAATAACAGCTCTTGCTTCATGAAAACTTTCAAGCTCATAGAGATACCCCCATGATTTTAGCCGCATGGTGGAGTAACGGGCCAAATTAACTTTTGTAAGATGGTTTAATTTTTTATTAAACTCCTTCTCCATTATCTTCTTTCCCCAAGAATATCTCTAATACTCTTGCCAATAGCACCAGCACCCAGTGTCAGCACCACCGTCTCTTCGCCTCCTGCTATAATCTTTTCAATAAAAGCATTCATCTCCGAGAGATTTTCCATGGAACTTACTAAGGATGGATGAAGCTGGTTAATATCATCCATTAAGCGCACATGATTAATTCCTTCAATAGGCCGCTCTCCTGCTGGATAAATAGGAAAGAAAAAAACTTCATCGGCAAGATTAAAACAGTGAAGAAACTCTCCCCAGCAATCTTTTGTTCTCTTATAGCGATGAGGTTCAAACAAAACCACAAAACGCCGCTGAGGATAAAGCTCGCGCACAGTCTTAATAGTGGCCTTAATTTCTGTAGGATGATGACCGTAATCATCGATAATATTAATTCTGCGCCCTTCATTGGTATAAAGACGCTCCAAACGGCGCCCCACCCCACAAAAGGCCTTAATCCCTTTGGCAATCTCTTCAAAATTTAAATCACACTGATGGGCCAAAGAAATGGCGCCAAGAGCATTGAGGACATTGTGCTCACCAGGCAGCTGAATCATCATATCCTGCACCGCCATTTCACCTTTGTAATAAAGGTCAAAATGAGATCTTCCCTCGCTATCATAGCGAATATTGTGGGCCGCATAATCGGGAACTTCTCCTGCAAGATCAGGATGCTGCAAAAGACCAAACGTCACCAAAGGACGCTGAACACGCGCGCGAAGTTGCCTCAAAGAAGAATCGTGTAAATTCAGTGAACAAGTGCCGTAAAAAGGAATGCGCTGCAAAAATGAAAAAAAAGAATCTTTGAGTTGCTGAACACCACCATAATGATCCAAATGATCATTATCGATATTTGTCACCACCGCCATTACAGGCGACAAGAGCAAAAAACTCCCGTCTGACTCATCGGCCTCCGCTACTAAATACTCGCCTTTCCCCCAACGGCCATTACTTCCCTCTAAATTGGCCACAATGCCCCCAATAATATGAGTGGGAAACAAATTGGCCTCGTGTAAAATGGTGGCCAAAAAACTCGTCGTCGTGGTCTTTCCGTGCGTTCCCGCCACAGCAAGCCCCACCTTAAAACGCATCAACTCCGCCAACATTTCGGCCCGTTTAATAAGAGGAACCCCCGTTCTAAGGGCCTCCAAATATTCAGGATTCTCAGAGCTGACGGCCGAGCTATAAACACAAACATGAGCACCCTTCAAGTAATCCACATGGTGACCTGAAAAAATCTGCGCCCCCATACTCTTGAGCCTCAAGGTAATAGAAGAAGACTTCACATCACTTCCCGAGACAGCATGCCCCAATTGAAGGAGCACTTCGGCAAGCGCACTCATCCCAATACCGCCAATACCGATAAAATGAACTTGAACTTTTTTTGTTGTTTTAAACATGAATGATTATTCTCTTTTTAATATTTCATCAAAAATTATTTGATAAGGCCTCTTCCACTGCTCATACATTTTTTCAGATGAGAAAGTTTTTTTCTCTTCCTTCTTAATGGCCTCTTTTAAATTTAGCAAGTAATTCGCTATTTCATCTCGCCCCCCCCCAATCATCACAGAGGCCTCTCCTTTAACTTCTCTTTCATAAAAGCGCGCATTTTTTAATTGATGCTCATCTTTGTGATGGGGATAGGGAATAAATAAAACATCTTTTTTAAAGAGCAAAAGCTCACTGACCGTACTGGCCCCACTGCGCGAAATAATCACATCCGCCCAGCGATAATAAGTGCCCATCTCGTCAATAAAGGAAAAGGCCTTATGCGTATGATCTTGGTGCCCCGGAGAAACTCTCTTCATCTCCTCCCTAAAAGACTCTAGCTGCTTGACGCCACATTGATGAACAATTTCAAGAGGAAAAGCGGTAAACTCACTGTAGAGAAACAAAACAATATCATTAATTTCTTTGGCCCCCAGGCTTCCACCAAAGACAAGAACTTTCAGCTTTTCTCTTGGACCCTCTTCTTGAGGAGCGGCCCTCAAATATTCCTCCACTAATTCTTTTCGTAAAGGATTCCCCGAGAAGAGAAGCTTTTGAGAAGAATCAGTAGGCAAAATACCTGTAAATACTTTTTTGGCCAAAAAGCGCAGTATTTTATTCGTTAGCCCCATCACAGAATTTTGCTCTAAAAGGTAGACGGGAATCCCTTGCAGAAAGGCCGCCAGTAAAACGGGACCACACACATAACCTCCTGTCCCAAGGACAAAGGCAGGTCTCTTTTTAAGAAGATAGATAAAGACTTTAAGCCCTTCTCTTATGTTCACCATGATGGCCTTTAAAAGAGAAAGAGGGGATTTTCCCAAAAAGGGAGAAACTCTCAGATGATAGGTTTTATCAAGAGGCATGAGAGAGTAATCAAGAGGACGGTCTCCTGCAATATAAGAAACCTTACTATTCTCTTTTTCCATATAATGACCAAGAGCGTAACTTCCTAAAAGATGACCTCCTGTCCCTCCGGCCACAAAGATGACTTCTTTCACTTTAAATCCTTTTCCTCTATAATTAAAAAAATGAAAGAGCAACACCTCCTCAAACCGGCCATTTTTTTTACTCTGATTGTTTTTCTACTCATGAGTTTTGGCCTCGTGATGGTGTTTTCTTCCAGCTATCTCTACGCGCGCGAATTTCACGCTCAAAGCTCTTATTTTCTTTTTCGCCAACTTCTCTTTGTTTGCTTGGGCAGTGCTGTTATTTATGCATCTCGCTACTTTAGCTTTGAACAACTGCAAAAATACCAGTTTCCCCTCTTAAATGCCCTTACTTTTTTCATGCTGCTCACTCTTATTCCCGAACTCAGCTTTAAAATTAAAGGGGCGCGCCGCTGGCTCAGCATTGGTCCTTTTGGTCTCCAGCCAGGGGAATTTATCAAGTATCTTATTATTCTCCCTAGCTATCATTTTTTTAATGAAATCTCTCTCCATAAAGAAAAAAAGTGGGGCCGCTCTCTTTTTTATAAAAGCATTTCTCTTATAACACCTCTTGTTATTTTTCTCTTGCAACCCGACTTTGGCGCTTTTACTATCTGCCTCATCATGATGTCTCTGATGGCGCTTTTGAGCGATTTGCCTAAAAAAATCTTTCTCTATAGCTGTGGTTTTGCTGCTCTGGCCTTTAGTGGCCTTCTTGTCTCGCGCCCCTACCGTATCCGCCGCATTTTAACTTTTCTAGATCCCTGGAAGGACCCGCAAAACACCGGCTTTCAAATTATTCAGTCCTATCTTGCTTTTGCCGCAGGAGGCCCCCTCGGGCGCGGTGTGGGCAATAGCAATGAAAAGCTTCTCTATCTTCCCGAGGCCTATAACGACTTTATTTTTAGTGTCATTGGCGAAGAGTTTGGCCTTCTGGGTGTCAGTGTCACCATGCTTTTGTACTTGGCCCTTTTGACGGTGGGGCTTAAAATGGCCCTTGTTCAAGACAAAAAAGAAAAGGCCATTTTTATTACAGGTCTTACCATGGCCTTAGTTCTTCAGGCCCTCCTCAATATGGCGGTGGTGCTGGGGCTCCTTCCCACCAAAGGACTCAATCTTCCTTTTATTAGCTACGGCGGATCTTCCCTCGTTTCTAACTGTATGGCGGTGGCCCTTATTTTAATGACACTTAATCTCACTATTCCCTGGAAAAATATTCTGTTGGGAAAAAAGTGGCAAAAGGAACAGTAAGTTATGAGCAGATTTTTTGTTTCAGCATTGATATTTTTCTCTCTTAGTGTCTCTTCTTTTTTTCATACTCAGGCCGGTGATACTGAGTTTAAGGTGAAAGATTTAGAAGACAAAGAGTATGATGAGATTAAGACCAAACTGGACAGATTTGATAGTAATAAAAAACAAAATAAAGATATCGCTCATACGCTTCGTTCACTGAATGATAAACCCATTGATGAAAAAACCTTTATGGCCCATCTCTTGCGCGATGCCATCAGTCTTCCTTTTGATGAAAAGATCCAAAAAACAACAACCAAGGATGCCAAAGAACTTCTTGAAAATATTTTAACGATGGCCAAAAGAGAGGAGGTCAAAAAAGAAGACACTCTTGATTTAGGTAAAAAAGATAAAAATGGTCGAAACCTTCTTATGGAGGCCATTCGCGCCGCTGATCCCTTGGAAGGCATTTACAATCTTCCCATTGGCGAAGAAATACAGCGCGTAGCAAGCTCAAAAAAATATTTACAAGACAGAAAGAAGCACGCCACTTCTCTCTTAAAGTCCTTTTTTGAACTCTATGAAAATAGAGAAGGTGAATTTCTCTGCAAAGAGCTTAAAGACGACAATAAATTTGGCTCCAACTGCTTTATGTGGCTTGTGCGCAATAATTTTTATGACTTAGTAAAAAAATCTCTCGCTAAATGCCCTGAACTTATCACCTCTTCCAACAAGAAAGGATCTAATGCGGCCATCTGGGCGGCCCGCTATATTTTTGATAAAGATGATTCAAAAAAAATGCTCATCCTCTTGGCCGACAGGGGTGCCGCTCTTGATGCCACCAGCAAACTTAACCGTACAATGAGTAGCGGTCTTGCTATTCATGGACAAAATTCTTTAATTTCAGAAATGAGTGAAGAATATTCTTTTGATGCAACCGTCTCTGATGCCTGCCGTATCGACATCAACGCGAGCACGGGAGATGCAAAAGCAGCAAGCTCTCTTAAGGGGTTGCTAGATGATCTTCAAAAAAAATCATCTGATAAAAATGATGATACTCCCATTACAGAAGACGATATCACAAGTGATCTTGCTGAAAATCCTCCAAAATTTCTTCTTTTGCGCAAATTCCTTACCTCGAAAAATAAAACAGAAGATCTCGCTTCCCTCAAAAAAACCCTCGAAAGCAAAAAATCTTCTTCTCCTTCTTATCAAATTGCTCTTCATCTTCTCACGCAAAGAGAAAAAATCCTCACAGCAAAACCAGTTCAAAAAGCTGAAGAAAAAAAAGAGAAAGAAAAAGATATTAAAACCACTTCATCACCAAATAAAACAGCCGATTTCCCTCACGACAAAGAGGATGATGATTTTGAAAAACTCAAAGAGATCTTAAAAAAAGAAATAGACAAAACTGAAAGTACAAATATTCTTATCAATCATCGTTTTGATAATGATACAAAAGAAAAGCTTAAAGCTGCTTTTAAAGAAAAAACCCTTTTCTTTCAAAACCCCAAACAGAAAGAAACTGCCGATACTCACAAAATCACCCTTGAAGGTCATGACGACCTTATCGCAAAGTTTGCTCCACCAATAGCTGAAGACTAAAGCTGATAGACCAGCTTTTTAAAGTAGTTTCCTTTCTCCACGTAATCGCGAAACACATCTGAGCTGCTATTACCAGGAGAGAGCACAATGGTGTCTCCCGTTCGCGATTTTTGATAAGCAAGAAGAATAGATTCTTCAAAAGAGCCCACTAAATACGTTTGAGTAGATTCACCAATATAGCGATTGAGGCGCTCTTTACACTCTCCTACTAAAACAAGAACGCGCACCTTATCTTTGATATTAAGAGGAATGCTTTCATAGTCTTGCTCTGTATCTTTTCCTCCCGCGACGAGAATAATAGATTCTTTGAAGGAATCAACAGAGTTCATCATATCTTGCATCACTTCAGATTTAGCATCGTTGTAAAAGCGAACCCCATTTTTCTCCATGACAAATTCCAAACGATGAGGAATACCTGGAAACCTTACAATGAGATCTTGAACATGCGTATCATCAACTTGAAGGGCCTTACAAACAGTGATGGCCGCTAAAAGATTTTCTCTATTTTGTGATCCCACCACATTCATTTTGCTGACGCGAAACTCTGAATGACAGTGAATATTGGAATGGATTCTCTTGTCGTGAAAATGAGTCCCCTGCGTCTCATTAATCACTCCCTGCGTGATAAAAGATTTGCGCGAATACCAGTAAGTTGTACACTGACGACCAGAAAAAAAATTGTGACCTGAGAGTTTATCAAAATTCACAATAAGATGATCTTTGGCCTTCATGTTCTTAATAAAATCAACTTGCGTTTCAACATATTCAGAATAGTTGCGAAACCGCTTTTCAGGATACGTGCTACTCAAATTGGTAAAGACGGCCATATGAGGCGAGAGCCCTTTAAACTGAAGGAGTTCAAGAGGGTGAACTTCCACCACCACATAATCCACTTCCCCATCGGGAAACTGCGTCCACAAATTGATAAAAGGATTCTCCCCATTTCCTCCCACAAAAACCGTCTTGCCCGCCGAACGCAAGCAGTGACCAATCATGTGAGTGACAGTAGTGCGCCCAAACGCCCCACAAACAGCGATAATGGGTTTGGTGCAAAGCTTATGAGCAAGCTCCAACTGACCACACACCTCTTTTCCGTGCATCCTCGCCAACTCTAACTGAGGAAGCTCACTATTCACTGATTTACTGTAAACAATGACATCGGCATCGAGAAAATCCTCTTCCCTATGCTCTCCAAACGTCATCTCAGGAGTAGGACGAATTTTTTTGAGTTTTTTAACGGCCTTATTGAGGTCAAAAATAGGCCTTGTATCTGTAACCCGAATCTCGCAATTGAGCTGATTAAAAAAGTTAATAAGAGCAAAGCCCGTACGGCCGAGCCCCACAATTAAAACTCTTTTATTGCGATAACGATCCAATCTATTTTCTATCATAAAATTTACTCACCTATTTATTTGCCATCTCTCAAACATTTTGCCACTTAGCGAAGCTTTAAGGTAGACAGAGATATCATTGAAAGAAGGATACTTACAATCCAAAAACGCACAATTACCTTGGGCTCGGCCATCCCCAATAACTCAAAATGATGGTGAATAGGGGCCATCTTAAAAATTCTCTTCCCGCGCATTTTAAACGAGGCCACTTGCAAAATAACCGAGATGGCCTCCAAGACAAAAATGCCACCAATAAGGACAAACAAAAGCTCATTTTTTGTCAAAACGGCCACCGTCCCCAGCACGCCGCCTAAAGAAAGGGCACCTACATCGCCCATAAAAATCTGCGCTGGATAGGCGTTGTACCATAAAAAGCCCATTCCTGCTCCTACAATACTCAAAAGAAGCACCACAAGCTCTCCTGCATGCTCCACATAGGGCAAGTAGAGATACTGACTCATCTCGCGGTGACCAGCAAGATAGCTCAAAATGGCCAAAGTACAGCAGGCCGTCATAATAGGCCCAATGGCCAGGCCATCGAGTCCATCTGTGAGATTCACAGCATTACTAGAACCCACAATGACAATGGAAGACCAGAGGATAAAGAAAGGACCAAGGTCAATAAAAGTTTCTTTGAAAAAAGGAAAATAGAGCTTGCTATCCACCACATCAAAAGCATAAAGGGCCCACGAAACGAGAAGAGCGGTGGTAAATTGCCAAAAAAGCTTCCCGCGCCCCGAGACCCCTTTAGAGTTTTTCTTTAAGACTTTGAGATAATCGTCATAGAGACCAAGACAAAAGTAAGAAATCATCACCACAAGAGAACTCAAAAATGGCCATGAAGAAAAATTGCCCGAAAGAAGCAGCCCCCCACTCATCCCTATGACAATAAGAACCCCGCCAAAAGTAGGAGTCCCCGATTTTTTCAAATGATCTTTTGGCCCATCGGTGCGCACCACTTGGCCATACTGTTTTTTCTTAATAAATTCAATAAAGTGCTTTCCCCATAGGATGGTGATGGTGGTGGCCACAATAAAAGCAATAAAAGAACGAAGGGTTATATAGCGAAAAACGTAAAAGAGATTATATTCTTCAAAGAAAGGATAGAGAAAATGATAAAGCATAGTGTGTCACTCGTAGATGAAGGTCAGTGGTTATTTTTTTAGACCTTTTAATCTATCGCTAATGATGCCTTCCGTACAGTCCTAAAGATATTGATGAGCTACCTAATTAACCTCAGTTCGGAATTAAAGGTAAGAAAATAAAAAGCGGGTCAATCCCCTATTTTTCCAAAAATTCAAAAAGGTGGAGAATAAGTAATGATGGATATAGGGGAGCCTTTATGTGTTTTTTCAAGGGAAAAGTTTTAAGAGAAAGTCAATAAATTATACTTTGAATTATATCGCGAAGAAGATAGCCTACCTCTCCGTAATGACCCTCTATATTGGAGGAAATCATCTTTTGAAAACCTGGATCAAGATCATTAGTATTAATTAGAGATGTTTTAAGAGGAAGTATCTGAAGTATATTTTTAAAGTGAGGGTGATTTTTATTAAGAGATAAAGCTATAGAGATTAGCATTTTAGCACTGAAAATTTTTGCTTTTGGGTCTCTCTCTTTAGCTAATGTCTTTAGCTCTATGATAAGGTCACCTGCTTCAATATTTGCTCTTGATCCATTTTTTCCCATTATCGTTCTAGAGTCTGGACTCTTTTCAAGTAGCGAGATTATTATTTTGTT
>CALDHR010000166.1 GCA_937898585.1 uncultured Oligoflexia bacterium | reverse complement strand
TAAGGTTTTTTCTTGCTACTTTTTTCAACCAATTTAATTAAAGTATTTATTTGCTTGAGAGCAAAGTGATAAGATGAATCCCCTGCGATATTGTAAACATCACCATAATTCATCCTTTTAACGTCACTAATTCCTTTTTGTATTTTTTGAAAGATAGGAATAAGAATATACATTGCTTCATCTTCTTTAATAATTCTTTTTGCAAAAGCATAACTACTTGCTGCCGCCAAAGGTGCACTGACAATATAGGCCGGAGGAAAAAAGATTGAGCAAATAAAAAAGATCCCCGTTCCTCCCATTGCTAATAGAGAAATGATGAATTTAGCTTCTTCTGCTCCTTCAAGACTGCTGATTTTTTCTAATCTTTTTAGTTCACCTTTTACAGGATCCATAAATTCTTCCATATTATAAATCCTCCCCAATTTTTTTACTTCTCCATTTCTCTTAACTTCTTCAACTCTCACCCATTCATAAGGTCCTTTTCTCCAAATTCGAAAGCGAATAAAACGATCTAGTTCATTTTTAATAATCCATTTTCTTGCACTGGGCCTATCATTGGCCCTGAAAAAATGTTTATTATCTTCATCCACGTAGATAAAACGAAGATTTTTTTCTTTCTTTTGAATGTCTTTTCCTGAAAAAACTTTAATTGTTTTTTCTTCTTTGGGCCCTCCCTCTTCCATGAAAGTTATTAAATAGTTTCCTCTTTTATCTTTATAGGAAATCCCCCAACAAGAAAAAGTATGAAAAATAAAAAAGAAAAAAATAGAGCAGAATTTGATTTTTTTCATGAAAACCCTCCGTTAAATCTTACAACTTTTCGGAGGGAATAAAAAAAACTAAAAAGAATATTTAGTTGGCCACTTCAAGCCCATTGTTTTCTTGACGTGGGACAACTTTTAATTTTATCACATTGAGAAAATCAACGGGATCTTCAACTTCAAGGGCCTCTCTAAGCACCTCTTGAACTGTCTGACAGGCCACAATTTCTAGACCTGAGAGAATTTCACTACTCATGGTGAGTAGATCTTTTTTATTTTGCCAAGGAATAATAACTTTTTTTACCCCTGAGAGTTTGGCCGCAAGAATTTTTTCTTTGAGTCCACCGATGGGAAGAACCTTTCCTCGCAGGGTTACTTCTCCCGTCATGGCCACATCTTGTCTAACGGGAATTCTCCCTACAGCAGAAGTAATGGCCGTCACCAGCGTTATACCAGCGCTTGGTCCATCTTTAGGGGTTGCTCCTTCAGGGATATGAATATGTAAATCGTGAACATCAAAGAAATTGGCGGCAATCCCTAACATTGGTCCAATGGAGCGTACAAAACTAAGAGATGCTTTTACTGATTCTTGCATCACTTCGCCAAGCTTGCCCGTGTATTGAAGTTTTCCATTTCCAGGAGTCAAAAGAACTTCTATTTGAAGGAGTGTTCCTCCTACGCTTGTCCAAGCAAGACCATTAACTAGTCCTACCTGTGCCTCATCTTCAATACTCTCTTTTTCAAAACGAAGAGGACCTAGTAGTTCTGTTACTTTTTTTTCTGTGCAGTTAAACTTTTTTGTTGCATCAATTTCTTCGCGAACAACTTTTGTTGCAAGTTTTCGGGCAAGTTTATTAAAAGTTCGCTCTAAGTCGCGAACACCTGCTTCTCTGGTATAACCTTGAACAACTTTCAAAATAACTTTATCTGAAATAGATAGCTCGAGTTCTTTGAGTCCATTTTGCCGAAGCGCTTTTGAGACAAGATAATCTTTTGCAATATGCATTTTTTCTTGTGGCGTATAACCCGAGAGTTGAATAATTTCCATCCGATCGCGCAAAGGAAGTGGAATTTGCGAAAGATCATTGGCCGTCATGATAAACATCACTTTTGAAAGATCGTAATCGGCTTCAATATAGTGATCATTAAATGTTTTATTTTGTTCAGGATCTAAAACTTCTAACATGGCCGAAGAAGGATCTCCTCGATAATCGCTTCCCATTTTATCTATTTCATCGAGAAGAATAAGAGGATTACTTTTTTGTGCTCTTTTGAGTGCTTGTAACACTTTACCAGGCATGGCACCCACATAGGTTCTTCTATGACCGCGAATTTCTGCTTCATCGCGAAGACCACCCAGGGAAATACGCACAAAATTTCGATTGAGGGATTTTGCCAATGATTTTGCAATAGAGGTTTTTCCAACTCCTGGAGGGCCGGCCAAACAGAGAATAGTTCCTTTCTCTTCTCCTTTAGCGAGCTTTTTCACAGCGAGATATTCTAAGATTCTCTCTTTAACATCTTTGAGGCCAAAGTGATCCTCGTCTAAAATTTCTTCAGAATGTTTAAGATCAACAATTTCTTCAGAGTATTCTCCCCAAGGAAGAGAAAGCATCCAGTCTACATAATTTCTCGAAACAGCACTTTCAGCTGAAACGGGCGAAAGGGCCTTAATTTTTTTAATTTCTTTTCGGACTTTACTCTTTGCCTCTTCAGGCATCTCTTTTTTTTCAAGTCTTTCTTCAAAGTCTCTTACTTCACTTTTATCATCACGATTGCCAAGCTCTCGTTGAATGGCGTTCATCTGCTCATTGAGGTAGTACTCTTTTTGCGAACGCTCCATCTGGCTTTTCACGCGTGTTCTAATTTTTTTCTCAACTTGAATAACTTCAATTTCTGATTGCATCTTTTCCAACAAGATATTGAGTCTTCTCGTGAGGTTTGCCTCTCCTAAAACTTCCTGCTTATCTGAAATTTTAATGGTCAAATGAGAAATCATCACATCGGCCAATCGTGCTGGATCATAAATAGATGAAAGACCCATGATAATTTCAGGAGAGAGCTTCTTGTTGTGTTTAACATATTCTTCAAAAGAACTCTTAAGACCCCGAATAATGGCCTCTAGGTCATTACCTCCAGACTCCTCTGTCTTCATCTTTGAAACTGTTGCAAAGTGCCCTGTAACGGTACTTTCAAAATTTTCAATGACACCTCTATGTTTTCCTTCAATAAGCACCTTAAGTGTATTATCAGGAAGCCGAAGAAGCTGGATGATGGTTGCGACAGTTCCTACATCATAAATGTCTTCTCTGTCTGGGTTTAAAATACTGGCATCTTTTTGAGTGACCAAGAATAAATCTTGATTATTCTTACTAGACTCCTCAATTGCCCTAATGGACTTCTCTCTTCCTACAAAAAGCGGAATTACCATGTGGGGAAAAACAATAACATCTCTTAAGGGTAGTAGTGGTAACTTAAAAGATCCGCCTGACTTCTTGTCTGTCATGACACCTCCTGCAAATAAATTGGCCATATCCACTCATCGGCAAAGATCTTATTTTATTTTGTTCTAGATTTATTTTGGGGTCAAAAAAAAAGGAAGGGATAAAAATTCCCCTCCTCTACAAATTGAAAAAAAAAATTAAGTAAATGGAATTAAGAAGCGTTGCCCACATTTTTGTCATGCAGCGTTTTAATTTTATCAGCTTCTTTTTCTATAATGGTAGGCTGCTTAAGACCTAAAATAGCATCTTTTGTCACAATGCATTTTTCTACATTGTTTGAGGAGGGTATATCGTACATAACGTCTAGCATACTCTGCTCAAGAATGGCCCGAAGCCCTCTAGCACCTGTTTTTTTCTTAATGGCAAGTTTTGCCACCTCTGTAATAGCATCATCTTCGAACTCTAATTTGATGCCATCAAAATCAAATAACTTTTTATATTGTTTTGTAATGGCATTTTTAGGATTAACTAAAATTTGCTTTAAGGCCTCTTCGTCTAATTCTTCAAGTAAGGCCGTTACGGGAATTCTTCCGATAAACTCGGGTATCATTCCAAAGTGAACGAGATCTTCAGGCTCTACTGTTCCATGTTTATGAATGATCTCTTTTTCATTAATGGCCTTTTCTGCTGTCAGACCAAGAGGTCTTTGCGTTAAACGCTTTGCAATAATTTTATCCAGGCCGACAAAAGCACCACCGCAAATAAAAAGAATATTTGTGGTATCTACTTGAAGGAACTCCTGCTGAGGATGCTTTCTTCCACCTTTAGGAGGGACAGAGGCCATGGTTCCCTCTACAAGCTTAAGAAGGGCCTGCTGAACACCTTCACCTGAAACATCACGCGTAATAGAAGCATTTTCAGATTTACGGGCAATCTTATCAATCTCATCAATATAGACAATACCTCTTTGAGCACGCTCAATATCAAAATCACAGTTTTGAAGAAGATTGAGAATGATGTTTTCAACATCTTCGCCTACATATCCGGCCTCTGTCAGTGTTGTTGCATCAGCAATGGCAAAAGGAACGTTGAGAAAACGGGCCAAAGATTGAGCAATAAGAGTTTTACCACTTCCTGTTGGGCCAGAGAGTAAAATATTGGATTTTTGCAGCTCCACTTCTTCTTCTTTCTTCCCTTTGCTCATTTTGTAAGAAATTCTCTTGTAGTGGTTATGAACAGCAACAGAGATAATTTTTTTTGCTTTCTCTTGCCCTACAACATACTGGTTTAAATGATCTTTAATTTCTTTAGGAGTAGGCACTCTATCCATTTGGCCTTTTTGCGTCATGCGCAAAGAGTCCTCATAAATAATATCGTTGCACAACTCAATGCATTCATCGCAAATATAAGTTCCAGGCCCTGCAATGAGTTTTTTAACTTCTTTTTGAGATTTACCACAAAAATTACAACTCAAACCGCCTGGTCCATTTGCTACTTTATCTCTCGTGGCCATAAGTTTGTCCTTTTCTGAAAGTTATACAGACCCAGTTTTGCCCTTTCGCTCAAGAACACCATCAATAACACCAAGGTTTATGGCCTCTTTTGGTCCTAAATAATGATCTCTATCTGTAATCTCAAGAACTTCGCTATAATCTTTTCCTGTATGAAGAGCGATAATATCATTGAGTTGCTTCTTTAACTCATTAATCTCTCTTGCTTGAATCTGAATATCACTAGACTGCCCTGTTGCACCTCCATGAGGCTGATGGAGCATAATGCGTCCATGGGGCAAACAATGGCGGTGCCCCTTCTTTCCTGCCATCAACAAAACGGCACCCATTGAAGCAGCAAGCCCTACGCAATAAGTGTGAACAGGAGGAGTGACGTGTTGCATAATATCATAAATACCAAGACCTGCGTAAACTGAACCGCCTGGAGAATTAATATAAAAATTAATAGGAGCACTAGGATCACTTTGCTCTAAAAAAAGCATTTGAGCGATAATAAGATTGGCCACTGTATCGTTGACATCTGTCCCTAGGAAAATAATCCGATCAAGTAACAAGCGAGAATAGATATCATATTGGCGCTCGCCTCGCGCTGTTTGTTCGATAACAATAGGATTAGGAATGTAACCCATCATAATTTCTCCATCTGTAATAAACTAATTCCAGCTAATCTTAAGAAAGCATAGGAAGGCAAGAGACAAAATACAAGAATAAAAAAACTTTTTTAGTTTTTTATGCTTGCAAAGGAAAAAAGTGAAATTATATGATGCCTGGCCGGTGGATTCTATCCAGAGTTCTATCGAGTAATTTTATTTACTATCATGATTAAAGGAGTTCTGTATGTCTCGTCTAGTTGGTAACAAGGCCCCCACTTTTTCGGCAACAGCTGTCGTTAATGGTGAATTTAAGACTGTTTCACTTGATAATTACAACGGAAAATGGAAAGTTTTATTTTTCTACCCTCTTGATTTTACTTTTGTCTGCCCAACAGAAATTGTTGCTTATTCTGATGCTGCCTCTAAATTCAAAGAAATGAATTGTGAGCTTATTGCTGTTTCTACTGATTCACAATTTTCTCATTTGGCCTGGACCAAACAAGCTCGAAACGATGGCGGAATTGGCAATGTGGCCTTTCCTCTTGTGGCCGATTTTAATAAAACAATTTCTAGTGACTATGAAGTTCTTGTTGAAAATGACGGCGTCGCCTTGCGTGGTCTTTTTATTATCGATGATCAAGATGTTATTCAACATTCTACCATTAACAATCTTTCAGTAGGAAGAAGTGTCGAAGAAACTCTTCGTCTCGTTTCAGCTTATCAGTATACAGCGAAGCATGGCGAGGTTTGTCCTGCAAACTGGACAAAAGGCTCAGAGACAATGGTTCCTGAGACTGAGGGCTCAAAAAAGTGGTTTAAGAAAAACGCTTAATTTTTTATTTTTTTGAAAAGGCCTCTTTTTTTATTTTTATTTTAATAATCAAGGGGGCCTTTTTTATTGGAGAGGACAGTGGATTATCTCATTAGTTTTATTAACGGCCACTTAGAATACGCCCCTTATTTAATTTTTTTCGCTCTTTTTCTAGCGGGGTTTAATATTCCTGTCTCAGAAGATGGCATGCTTTTTTTAACGGCCTACTTGGCCAAGCAAAATCCGGAAAAAACTCCTCTTTTATTTGCCGCTGTTTTTTTAGGTGCCTACATAAGTGACCTTATCTCTTATTTTTTAGGTCGTTTCCTTGGTCCTAAACTCTGGAACATTAAGTTTTTTTCTAAAATGGTTTCAAAAGAACGCGTTTCTCAGGTAACAAATTTTTATCAAAAATATGGAATCTTCACTCTTATCTTTGGTCGTTTTATTCCTTTTGGTGTAAGAAATGCTCTTTTTCTCACGGCAGGTTTGGGTAAAATGAATTTTCTTAAATTTGCTCTTAGCGATCTTTTGGCCTGTACTGTTTCCTGTACGACTTATTTTTATCTCTACTATCAATACGGTGAAACTGTTATTGAATATATTAAGCAAGCAAACTACATTATTTTTGCACTTGCGTTATCTCTCGTCCTTTTTCTTTTTTTCAAGAAAAAAATTCTCACTAAGTGACTTATTTTTTTTGCACCTTGAAAAGGTAAGTAAAATATCATTGAATCAATAAAGAGCTATATTTCTCCAATGTAAGATCGGAGTTTGATTTAATGAAAGACAATATTTTTTCTCTTGAAAAACGACGAAAAGAAAAAAAATATCATCCAGTTTTAAGATCTTACAGCTCTTTTATCGCAGAGCTCAATCATGATAATCTTTTTCAAGAATGCCATGATTTAGAAAATACTCTTCATTCAAAAGAAACTAGTGATAAAGAGGAGATCTATTGCCTCTCGAAGAAAGTTGAAATTATCACTCAAGAGATAGAAAAAAGGCTTAAGCTTTATTCTCTTTTTCCAAGAGAACAAAACAACTCACTCCAAAAGGAAAGGAAAGAAAAGACAGAAGAGAGTTTTCTATCCTTAAAAAGAACTTAAAAATACCATTCATTAAAGAAGAGGGCATAGTAAGGTTATCTGTTTGTTTTTCTTTAAAGAGAAGGCGAAAAAGAAGAACAGGAAGAAAGAGAGTGAAGTTCCAATAACTCATTTTAATTACTTTAAGCTCTTTATTCCCTCTAACTTTTCTCTTCAGTTCTGCAAGTGAATAGCGCCGAAAATGATGATTAACTACATCGTGATGACTCCAAAGAAAAGAAAAGGCCGGGACAAAAATGGCCAACTGTCCTCCCTTCTTTAAAAGAGCAGACCAATTACTAATGGCCACTGTATCGTCTTTTATATGTTCAAGAACATCAGAAGCAATAATAAAATCAAAGGATTCTTTCTCAAAAGAAGGAGACCCTCCATCCATCACTAAAAAAGAGCTTTTCTTTAACGATCTTTTTCCAGCGGCCCTAATGGCCTCGGTAGAAATATCAATGGCAGAGACTTTATGTCCACGCCGTTCTAACTCTTCCGTTAGAGGGCCAGCAGAACAACCTATCTCTAAAATAGCAAGAGGACCTTTTGAAGATTTTTCGGCCTTTTTAATGAGCTTTAAAATATAATTCCGACGAGAGACAAACCACCAATGATTTTCTTCTGCAGAAAAATAGTCTGCTTGATAACTTAAATCCATCATAGGCCTTCATTAAATAGATGAGAGAGAAAAATAATCTCTTTTTACTTCATGGTAAAGATGATTCAGAGAACCACTTTCTCCATATCCTAGCAGTTGGGCCACTTTTTTAACGTAAGAGACTTCAAATGGCGATGAATTTCTTGCTTCTAAGAGAGAGAGAAGAAAAGAAATATTTCTTACGGAGCTATTGACGTAAGCAGTAATCACTTCTTTAAGTTCATCTGAAACTTCTTTAAATTCAGAGCCTATATTTTCTATAAAAACATCGAGAGGTGATTCTGAGCGTCGAATAACTCGAATCTTGGCACGAAAAATTTTTCGCTTAAAATTTCGATGTTCTAAATGAGAGATCTCATCAATTGAATATTGATCAAGAGAGTCAATTTGAGGAATATCTAAAACGATGGGAAGAATATTAATAACAGGCAACTGGGGCATATACCTGATAAGAACTCCTCCCAAGGAAATATTAACAAGCTGAGTTTTATAAACAAAGCCATCATCTTCATACAAAATAGTTGTATGAAGAGGGGCCCGAACAAAAATGCGTTTATAATTTTTTTTTACGTCCATAGGCCCTATTAAAGTAACTTACTGGCCACTTCTGAAAGGGCCGAACGCTCTCCTGCTTTAAGCGTAATATGAGAAACTATTTCTTCTGATTTGAGCCGCTCTACAACATAGGCCAAACCATTGTTAACAGAATCTAGATAAGGATTATCAATTTGCTCGCAATCCCCTGTTAAAACAATTTTTGTTCCTTCTCCTGCGCGAGTAATAACTGTTTTCATTTCATGGGGAGATAAATTTTGCGATTCATCAATAATTAAAAATTGTGAATGAATAGACCGGCCGCGAATATAAGTAAGAGGTTCAATTTGCAAAATTCCTCTCTCTTCTAAGTCCGGCCAAACAGAGTGGTGATTTTTTTTATCATTGTTATTAGCAGGTGCGCCTTTATTAAAAATAAAGTCTACCGTATCAAAGATTGGTTTCATCCAAGGATTCATTTTTTCCTGAACATCTCCTGGTAGATATCCTAAATCTCGCCCCAGTGGTTGAATGGGCCTTGAAATTAAAATGCGATTAAATTCATTTCTCTCTAAAACAAGTTCCATCCCGGCCGCTACGGCCACAAGAGTTTTTCCTGTTCCTGCTTTCCCCACAAGACTAACGAGCTTTACGTCTTTATTGAGAAGAGCATCAAAAGCAAATTGCTGTTCTATATTTTTAGGATAAATACCAAAGACTCCCTCTCTCAAAGGAATTAATGGCACCACACCATTTTTCTTCATGGATATTCTTCCAAGCGATCTATTGCTTGGATTATTTTTTTCACAAAGAATGACATACTCATTTGCAAAAAAATTCTTATTTTCCTCTCCTTCTAGTGGAAGAAAATGAGCTTTTTTAAATTCTTCAAGCCTTTTAATTTCAACATCAAATTGACGATGACCTAAATAGAGTCCTTCAAAAGTAAGATCTTTTTGTCCATAATCTTCGGAGTGAAGCCCAACAACATCTGCTTTTAAACGTAAGTTAATATCTTTTGTCACAAGAGCGACATCATTTCCTGCATCTTGTAGCGCAAGAGCAGATCCTAAAATAAGGTTATCATTCTTAGAAAGATCAATAGAATGATTATTTTTAAACTTTTCACTAATGGAATAACTTCTAATAATGAGCTTACCGCCATCTACAAGATCAACTCCGTCGGCGAGACTACCCTTTGTTCTTAGTTTATCTACAATGCGAGAAAATTGCCTTGCATTACGCCCATTCTCTGTCTGATCCCGTTTGAATTTATCTAATTCTTCTACACAAATTAAAGGAATAAAAACTTGATCTTTTCCAAATTTTAGAATTGATGTAGGGTCAAAAAGAAGAACATTAGTGTCCAAAACAAAGGTCTTTTTCAAACGTCAACCTCCAAGTTGTCGAGAATTTTAACGACAATATCGTTAATTTTTTTATAAAGGAGTGGATCAATTTTCTTAAATTTAACAGCAACACCCTTGGGAGCAGTTTCATTGATAGAAACAATTTGTGCTTTTGCCTCAAAAGAAAGAGGCGTACTGCCCGGAAGTATCTTTACATGAACAGAATCGTAGACTTTTAACTGATGAATTCTACATTCTAAAAATAATCCACCAGCACTTATACTTGTACAAGTTCCATAAATAGTTGTTCCTTGAATAGACAAAATCACAGGTGCCATAAAAATAGATCTTTTATGTTTGCGCTCTACAAAAAGTTTTTCAATCTCTTTGTTTCCCATGCGAATAATTTGCTTAATGTAATTCATGGAAAATTCGGAATAATCATCTATCGTTTTCCATTCATCTTCACCTTGTCGACGAATAGGTTGATTTTTATCAAAAATTTTTTTCTGAATCATCCGAACAATTTCATGATATTCAAAAGGACCAATCTCTTCTTGTCCTCTACAAATAACCCAGCGCATCCCAGGATCAAGGTAGGGAGAATCTTCTTTTTTTTCATCAAAGTTTTTATGCCCAAAGACACCATGAATCCGACTGGATATTTTTTTTTCTTGATATAACTCATCGAGAGATAACCTATCAGAGGGGATACTTCTTCCTTGAGGAGGAAGAAGATGAGCAAAAAGAGGATATTCTTTAATTCTTATCCAATTGTCATCATGTCCTTCTCTATAGATAAAATCAAAAAGTGATGCTTTTTTCTGATGGAGCAAAACTTCAATTTCGCGCCGACTATAAGGACCAACTGTCTTGCCATTCTTAAATAAATAGATATTACTATGATCGATAGAGACTTCAGGAGGGGAAGGAAGTGTACTTAGAAAACTTGGCAAATCACCTAACATGGAAAAAGACTGTGTTTTCTCAGAATAAATAACAGTGCTTAGCTCGATGAATTTTTGTTGATACAAATACTCCAAATCATCTAGGTCGGCCGGGCCATAAAAGGATTGTCCTAAATGAAGAAGAAATTCTTTTTCCAGCACTTCAGCTAACCTCATTATGCATCAAAGGAAAAGTCAAAAAGGCCTAAATAGAACACCGCCCTTTTCCCTTCTTCTTGCAAATAATTTCCGCCAATTTCTACACCGTAAAAACCAGCATATATACTTATAGGCCAAATATCAAGCGAAAGACCATAACTAATATAGCCTCCATTCCAACCAAACATAACACCCAAAAATGGAATATTTACATTTGCACCAAAATGTAATTTTCGATAATCATCTATTTTTGCGTTTATAGGATGAATATCTGCAGAAAGTGTATAATCTAAGATACCAAAATTTTGAGAAAAAGCGATGCCTGAATTAACGCTCATTTGTTGATCTGGCAGATCGGCCGTTCCGCTTGTTTTTCTAAAGCGTGTATCGCCTATGTCTAGAATAGAAAATCCTGCGGTGAACTGTGAAAGGCCCGTACTGTAGGTATATTCTACTCCTCCATCTACTCCCCAGCCTGCTCCAATAGAATACCCAAGGGCCTTTCGAATTGCATGATAATCACTGGAGTCACTAAGAAATATCCTGTTGAGAAGCTCCAAACCAAAAAGATCAAAGTCTTGTGAAATCCCCTGTCTATTTACATTTTTTAAACCAACTCCAAAAGATAGTTGTTCTCCTGAAGTTCTTTTTTTATATTCTCTTTGACGCCGCCCTCCACTTTTCTTTCCACCGCTCCCCATTGTAAAAGCATAACCAATGGCAACTCCTCTATCATAGCGATAATCTAAGTCTAAAATAGGGTGAGTTGCATTTCTGAGAACCATGGAGGTTGTTAATCCTGCAAACATAGACATTCCAACTGAGGACATTTTCAAGGTAGGCATGCCTCCAACCTTCAGATAAAGAGGAAGACCTAAAACTCTATCAGCGATGGCCACAGGATCACTGGAAGGAAAATTTTCAAATCGATCGAGTTCATCGATCGCATTTGTGACGGCAACTTCGGGATTTACAAAATAAACAGAGAGACCTTTATGGCGCCCCATAGCAGCAGGATTATAAAATAGAGTATATTCATCATCTGCAATAGCAGTATAAGCGTCACCCATCAAAAGTGCTTTAGGAGATCGCTGTAAATAGCGAAACTCTCTTGCTCTTGCAAAAGAAAAAAACAATAAAAAATAAATTAAAATTAATTTTTTCATTTTTAAAAATTAGACTCAAAGAAAATAAAGAAATAGGCCTGCAACTTATCGGCCTCTGCTGCTGACACGGAAAAATTCACCTCACATTCGCTTTGGGATAAAACACTACACACTTCACTTGTCTGACTTATAGAAGAACAAACATCTGTAAAAAGAGTTCCTATGCTGTCTAGTGAACCAGAAGAAGTCGGTATGGTAATATTACTGAGAAGATCTAGCATCTGATTAAAGAGAACAACTCCTTGGCACATTCGAGAAACTGTTGTGACATTAGGTAAGGCGGCCAATTTTACATGTCCTGTGGCCGTAGCAGTGCAACTTCCAAGGATTTCTGCTGATCTGGCCGCATCAATAGTTGTTGCTAAATCTGAATCAACAGGACTGTAATCATAGAGGCATCCATTAGTGAGACGATTGGTATTTCCATTCGCTGTGGCCCCAGCTCCCTTTTCACCTGTTACAGGATTGGCATTTCCATAGTAGTAAAGATATTTGCCCAATTGGACTAAAATCATATAGAGAGCGTAGATGTTAATATCAGAGGCCTCAATGGAAGAGAATACTTTGATACGCTCAGCAGCAGAGGGAACAACTACTTCTCCTGCATAAAGAAGAATATTAATGGCCTCTTGAAGATCAAGAAAACTGGCATCAATAGGAGAAATCATCTCTGAAGTCGTGAAGGTTGCAAGGCCTGAAAAAAATGTGCTTTGAGTCGATCCGATTTTAGCGAGATCTGTACCATAAAAAGTAGGAGTTCTGTATCCTGAGCGACAAGCAAAACTTGACGCTAATGCTTTCAGATACTCTGCATTTTTTGAAGCTCCTTCAACGGCGCCTAGAGTTTTAATGGCCTCATCGCATTTATTTTTTGTTAAATAAATACGGGCCGTATCAATGGCCTCTTTTAAGCTTTCTTCTTGCTCGTCTTCTTTCGTAGCACAGCTCGCCAAAAAGAAGAGACCTAAAAATAATAAAAAAGAAGTTATTTTTCTCACTTTCTTTAGTTTTTAATAATTTTCATTAAAGTAAAACTAAAAAATAAAGAGGAAATTAAATCACCTTTAAAAACTATTTAAGTCAGTTTTTTATCACTTAAAAAATCACATAAACGCTCTAAGGCCAGCTCAAAAGCAGCTTCTTCTAAAACAATACTTATTCTAGCGCTATTTTTCATACCAAAATCAGAACCAGGAACGCAAGCAATAGAAAAATTATCAAGTAAATCTTCGCAAATTTTTGTGGCGTAATCTTGCTCTGAGCTTTCTTCTTGAGCAGTTCCCTTTGCATAACGAGCAAAAACAGGGGCCTTCGTAAAATCAATAAAATAATAAAATGCTGAATTAATTTGATACCAACAGCTCTCTAGACCTCTTTGATAAAACTTTTTTCGTATCATTTCAGCATTGTGGCGAAGATGTAATTTAACAGGATCAATAAAATCTTTAATTTGTTTGAAGTCATACTGAACAAGGGCCATTTGGACAAGTGAATTGGCCCCTGATGTTGTTTGCCCTTGAAGCTTACTCATGGCCTCAATAAGCTCCTTTTTGGCCATACAATAACCAATTCTCAATCCTGTTGCGGCCATGGATTTAGAAATCCCATCAATGATCAGTGTTCTGTCTAATAAGTCTTCATTGTACTGGTAAAAATAAGTGGGGGCCGGATCAAAGTAAGCGAGTTCATAATAAATTTCATCTGAAAGAACACAAAGATTTTTATTTTTTTCCATCAAGCAAGCAAAGTCTTTCATCCAATCGGCAGGATAATAGACTCCAGTTGGGTTGCTGGGACTGTTAATAATAATAAGCTTTGTTCTTGCTGAGATGAGTTTTTCAATATCTGAAATATGGGGAATATAAGAATTATAACGCTGCCCTTCTACGGTTAATGGCACCCCTCCCCAAAATTTAACCATTTCAGGATAGGAAATCCAATAAGGTGCCAAGAGAATAACTTCATCGCCTGGATCAATAAGCGCACCAAGGGCCATATAGATGGCCTGCTTTCCACCATTACTAATAAAACAGTCCATATTATATTTTTTCAAATCAATATTTCTACTTAAACTTGTATAGTCGATAATTTTTTTTCTTAAAATAGAAGTTCCTGCCACTGGAGAGTATTGAAAACTCTTTAAAAACTTCATTTCTGAATCAATACAATCTAAAAAATACTGCTGTGGTCTAAAAGGGAGTTGCCCCGCCGTCAAATTAAAGACTTGCTTGCCAGATTCTGCCCTTTTTTGAGCTTTTTCATTTAATTTAAGAGTAATACTTTCATTGACATTTTTTATGCGCGAGCTGAGAAACATAGGAACCCTCTTTTCTTCTCTTCATATTTTAAATCTTATCTAGCGGCCTTTTAAATAAAAAACTAATAAAAAGTGTGAAGAACTTTTATACAAAGAGTAACTCTCTTCATCGCGGAGTCTCTCTGTCTTAATGAGAAGATCTTTAGAGGGTACTCCCTTAAGTTCATCTGATTCAATAACTATTTTTATTTTTTTCTCTGTAAAAAGTTTTCTGTATTTCACAAGCTCTTCAATAAAAAAAAAATATAGTTCTTTTTTTTCGTAAGGTGGATCAAAAAAAAGAACAAGATCTTCCTCTCTTGTTTCATTTTCTTTCAACACATAAAGTAATTTTTTCTGAAATGGCCCTACTTCCAAAAAAAGTTCGTGGTGAGAGAGGCCTTCTCTTAAAAGATAAGCTTGAAACTCTTCGATGCTTCTTTTTAGTTCAGAGGCAACCATTTTATCTTGTTCTAAAAAATAGACACTTCTGGCCCCTCTCGATAATCCTTCAAAACCAACCTGACCTGTCCCTGCACAACAATCAACAAAAATACTATCTGAGAAATCTTGATGAGAATCAAAAAATTTTCTTTTCAACATGGAAGCAGTAGGCCTAACAAGAGGTGTTATCTTTTTTTTATAGGATAACGTTAGCCCTTTTGCGAACCCACCAGCAATTTTAATGGTCATTATCAATACCTAGGAAAATAAAAATCTTATCTTAAAGTTCTTTTAAAAGAAAAAAGCAGAAAAATGGGAAATTCTTCATTTATTTGACTGAATATGTAAGGGTTATTTTTTCATCAATAGCAATTTTAAATTCGTCTTCTGAGTCAATATAACAGCGAAATTTCTTTCCATTAAAATGGAAACTTACATTGAGACCAACTCCAACAGGAAAAGTCAAATTTCCACAATTTGCTCCATTGCTCTGACTGGCAGCATTTGAAGGCACAGAACTTTTTTCCTCTGTTAATACTTCATCTTCATAAACCAATTGCTCCATATCGCTCATGGCCATATCTACTTCGTCTTGTACTTTGGTTTTTTCTGGAGTTCCTACAATTTTTAGCGAGGCCTGATCTTTTGCCTTATTTTCTTCTACAACCTCTTTTTCTAGAGAGGCCATCAAATCATTGTTTTCTTCGTCCTCACTGTCATGATCACTATTATTTGCCTCTGCCACATTAACAGAATCCGCCTCCCCTGATTGCTCTTGAGAATCTCCCTCCTCAAGTGTCTCAATTTCTTTCATAATATCGGCCAATTCCTCATCATTAAATCCTTGTTCCAAAGCAACATCAGACATATATCCTCCAAAAATTGACCATCCATCAAGACAATTTGCTGTTTGTATCGGCAAGTAAAGTTCTCTTCGTCATCTTTCACGGCAACCTTTAGAAAAGTTTAAAAAAAATTATGACGTTACTAAGAAATTTTAGTAAAAATAAGAGACTTTAGATGAGTCATTAAGATTAAGAGAAACGGAGTGTTATTGTGAACAAAGGAATTATTGATGCAAACAGAAATGCTCAAGCATTATCCTCTTCACTCAATAATTTTTTACGACCGCAACCAAATGCAACCGATATTATTGAATACCAATTCACTGTCCCTTCTCCTGTTGCTGTAAGACAAGAACTTATATCCTATGGAGATTGGAAAACTCTCTGCAGTGATGTCAGTTCACAGTTTTTATCTGTCACACTTACCCGCTCTATCAAACAAACTATTTATCAAAATTACTGTGACTTTGTTAAAAAAACTGAACATGCTCCCACTGATTACGATAACTTTAACTCTATCATTCAGAAAAGAAAGAACTGGCCATCTGCATCTAAAGTAGACCAGGCCTTCCTTGAACTCTACTTTTCAAAAGTGACTGTTATTTTTATATTGAAATCTATTTTTCTTCATATGATCTCTCGACCCAATCGACCCATTACAGAAAAAACACTTTGCAATTCCAGTAGCTTTTTTAATGAAGTATTCAAAAAAAATAGCTCTACTGAACTGCGCGCTAATATTTTTCTAGCAAATCATTATTCATGGTATCGCCCTTCGGCCCAAAATATCTCCCTTTTCTATCAAAAAACAAAAATAATGGCGGAGAATTACTCGTCACTAACCACGGAGCATCTTCTTAATTTAGTTATCAAAACATTAAATAGCTTCTCTTTAAATGAAGAAGAATGCTTGCTTCCTACAAGTGAAATTTTCTCTCCCTTAGTCTCCTTTCTCCATCAAAATATTTTGTCATGGATTGGAAAAAACAACTCTAGCAAAGATGATATTTTCTGTGTAAAAAGTACTGGCGAAAGCTTTAATCAGCTATTCAACCTCTCCTCTCTCAATGAAGAAAAAAAAATAAACGTTAAGCAAGAAAATATTTATCTGGCCCTTGAGAGAGATCTTCTTGATAAAAAATTCTTAGGACTTATCAGTGAATTTAACTATATCCTCAACCAAATAGTTACAGAATCCAAAGAATCTCTTTTTCCCTCGATTATAAAAATATGTGAAAAAACTAAAAAATTAGAGAAGAGATCTATTAGTTACAATCAAGAAAAATCTTGTACTGGCAATGAAGAGTCTCTTCTTTTTCAACAAAATCTTTTCCATGGTTTTCACAATGAATTAACTTTTTTAAATAATGAAATTTTTATCCATATTAAAAACTTCCCTAAAAACAATCCTAACTTTTATCTTTTCTCACAAATCTCAACTCAAGTAAAAGACCTTCGCCCAGGAGGAGCTCTATTTGTTCTCAGCGATAAAAAAGTTTTTGCTCCTAGCCTCAGCGATAGAATCCATCAACTTCTTGATGAGCTTTTTTATATTGGGAGTATCTCTTTTGACGAACTTAAAGGAGAAAAAAAACTACCCAACTTTGTTTATATCTTTACCAAAAAAGATCCCTCTAAAAATGAACAGAAGGAAAAACAGAACTGCTTTGGGGTTCGATTCAGAGGACCGATTCAAAAACCTGAAGATGAAAACCAAGTTATTCAAACACTCTGCTCATTTATAAAACAAAAAAGCTGGGACACTACTTCCTTATTCTATCAAGATGTTAACAGTCAAATTGTTTTTGAATATTACCATGATGCTATCGTAGATGGAAAACTCCTCAATTCTACGACAAAAGATTCAAGCAAAATCACTCATCCAGCATTTTTTAAATCACTACTGGCCTCATGTGACACTCTCGAATCATTCTTTCAAATAAGATCTATTAATGCGGAATATGAAAACTCTGTTTTTGATGAAAATGGGCAGACTCTTAATATTAGTGAAAAAAACGATTTTCATCAATGCTTAGACCCTATTGCCATTGTCGACTTGAAAAAAAATGACTCTCCTTATCTTTACCTAGTAAAAAAGAGTGAGCTCTTTGAAATCAAAAAAGAAATTGGGACGGCCTCTATTTTCGTTTTTCAGCTCACACCTCTTAAATATTACTGTGAACTAACAAACCTTAAAAGTTTTTTTAATTCAAATATTGGTAAGCAAATTGTACAAATTTTTCTCAGCGGTCCTCCTAGTAAAATAAAAAACAAACTCACCACATTACTCATCCCACGCTTTCTTCTTTTGTCGCCTCAGCTTAAGATTGAAGAAAAAAACTATTCTATAGAAAAAACTCTTTCACTAAAAGAAGAAGAGCTTTTTGATTTTTATCAGCAAGAAAAACACTCCTTTAACACAAAAGAACACCCTTCTTCTCCCAGAGAACAAGTTTATTTCCTCTCTAACCTAAAATCACACTTCCAAGAGGCCATGAGCTATTTTGAAAGCAGTTCATCACACAAAATAAACTTTAATAACAAATACATTATTCAACAAATCATTGAATGTGAAAAGAATTTCATCTATCCAAAGAACAATGATTTCTACTTTG
Organism: uncultured Oligoflexia bacterium; assembly: GCA_937898585.1. GTDB lineage: Bacteria > Bdellovibrionota > Bacteriovoracia > Bacteriovoracales > Bacteriovoracaceae > CALDHR01. The sequence continues at coordinate 1,244 of CALDHR010000166.1, read as the reverse complement.
AATTTGACTTAAAATCATCTAGCGAACTTCAACTTCCTCTAACAGGATCAACTATTCAACGCTACAAAGATGACGACCAAGATTACTACTTTCTTGAAATAATTAGTGGAGAAAAGCAATACCTCAAAATTTTCTCAGACTACAACACTCTTCTCTTTCTTGATTTCATCATAAAAAACAACACTCAAATTCCTATTCAAAACTTCCTACAACAAGTTCAAATTCCCTCAGTAGAAGATCTTAAAAAAATTGCTCATAATTATTTAAAAATCCCGCAAACCATTGAAACTTTTGTTAACGAAATAAATGAAAAACTTGAAGAAATCTTTAGAAAAGAAATATCACAAAAAAATACTTCTCTATGACAAATATTTCAGAACTCTATACTTTAGAAAAAAAAAGGACCTATTCAAAGAGAGACGTTTCTCTTCATCTTAAAAAAAAATATCTTCTTGATTCTGATGAAATAAGAAAAAATATTACTTCAAGTAACTCTAGAGAAATAGAAGATGCTATAAAAGAAAAAAACATAATTTTTATTTCTGATTTTCACTCATCTTTTGAATCTATCAACTTTATCCAAAATACAATTAAGCGAGAAAAGAATATAACTATTCTCTTTGAGTGCTTCCCTAAATCACTAAATTATTTATTCCATTCAACAAAAGAGAAGTTAAACTATCTACGCACCCTTCCTCTTTTAAACTACTGGCCATTTCCTCTCTCTGGTCACATCTCCCTCATGGAGCAATTTCCCCACTTTAACTTTATTGGCATAAATCCGATTAAACGTCTTACCTTCAAGCAAAGAGAGTTATTTTTTCTTGATGAAATAAAAAAAACTATTGCAACACATCAAAATCATAAAATTATTATCTTAATAGGAGAATACCATCTTTTCTCAAAAATAATTCGAGAGAAAATGAATAAAGAAAATGTCTTGTATATTCACCTAAATTCACCTGAAAACATCTTTCCTGAAAACAATAATGCTATTTTAAAAAATGACAAAAATGATTTTTTTCTTCAAACTGCGCCTCTCTATTTTAAATACCTTCTCTATAATACATGGGAGGATTTCTTAGAAGAAAATAACAATAACGAGAAATCATTATTTGATATAAGTATTTTTTTAAACAGTGATTTTTTTTCGCACCTATATGAAAAAATTAAATCCATTGAAGATAAAAATATTTTAACTAAGAAACAATTAATCAAAAAAATTATAAAACAAAAAAACCTTA
>CALDHR010000165.1 GCA_937898585.1 uncultured Oligoflexia bacterium | reverse complement strand
TTTTTAGTTAATAGGTATTTTTTATCTATAAAAAATAATTTTTTGTAATGAGTAATTCTCATTGCTACATTGATCAACACAACTCTAGAAGGGGAGAACGTATGATCAAGAAAATTCTCATGGCCTTTTTTTTATCCTTTTCCGCAACAAGTAAAGGAATTTTGCCAAATTATTGCATCAATAATTCAGTTGTTGGCGATTTATGGAAAAGTCAAACTCATGAAAAAGAATCAGCAGTATCGCCCAGTAAGTCGACGGCCGTCAAGCTTGGAACCTCTTTTTCTCTCTGGGAGAGAACCTTTAAAATTCAACTCAGACAGGCCCTTTTAAGTGAACTTGTAGGAAAAAAGTATCAGTCTTTAAAGGGTAGCGAAGATCTTCCCTTTGTTCTTTTTTCTCTCTTGCAGCACAAAGGATCAAATCAGAGCAGTTTTGGTTTTAAAATGGGCCTCACTCTTTTACAGAAGATTCTTAGAGGAAAAGAGGAAATCAGTGATGCGGAACTTCAAACAGTTCTCTCTCCTAAAGTTCTTCATCTTTATTTATCTTACGAGAGTGGCAAAGGAGAAGATGTTTCTCAGGTAGGGGCCAATCTTTGCTACTTTATGAGTCGTGATTTAGGTGTGACAAAGGCGGCCAGGCGAGCGATGGATTATACCTTTAGCTATCTTAGCTCTTGGGTAAAAAAACCGCTTTAAAAAATATTTTTGCAGTCTGGGGGGAATGTGCAAAAAATCATCATCTCTTTTCTCATCTATTTAGGGACAAGATCACTTCTTATGGCCGAAGATATTTTTGTTATAACAAAAAAAGAAAGGCATCTGGCCCTTAAAGAGGCCCAAGAGGGAAAAAGAGGTGAGTTTTTTTCCAAGGCCAACATCCTTTCAATGAAGCATTTTGGTTATAATTTTACAGGATATAGAGAAGGAGATTTATCTCTCCTTAAAGACAACGATTTTGGCCGAATCTTTTATGAACCTATTATGAGGGATCTTGATGGGGGTCTTGTTTTTTCTTTGAATGAGGAAGATGAGAAATGTTATGAGAGGGTATTAGAAAAAATAAAGATGACAGGACCTGAAAAGCATTATCACTACTTGAAGACGATTCATCGAAAAATCCGACGCCAGATAGATCCTCGTATTAAAGGAAGAAAGAAATTAATCTCTTTTGCTCTTCTTTATTTTACTCAAGCACTAGATGCTCCTTTCTTTTATCAGCTGCAAAAGAAATTTTCAAATTTTGCAATTGGTGCAAAAGGAGAAGGGAGAAATGCTCGCTTGATTGTTGATTCTCAAGGAAAAGATCTTTTCTTAAGGAGAGATCTAATTTTTCTTCTCACTAATGTCGAGACAGGAGAAGTTAGAGAGATAAATGGCTCGAGATGGGTGACGTTGAATTTAGAGAAAAGATCTTTTGGTCTTGAGAGTTTTACTTTTAGCTTACCGCGACTCATCACCTCTTCTTCGTCCTAGGTAGAGAGCATAGAGGAAATTAAACAGGGCCACAGGAAGACCGAAAATAAGAAGAGAGACGAGAGGGTATCCTGAGTAGCTTTCTGTTATTTCGCTATAAATATTCTCTAAGATGAGAATAGTGAGAATAAGAGGCGTAAGGTAAAAAGTGAAAATCTTCCAGGTTAAACCAATTTTAAGTCGATTTCCTTTATTGGCAACATTGATAATCTTTTGACTTCCATGAAAATATCCAATGACAATGGTTTCTGTCAATCCAATAAGAATAATGCCAAAATTATTAATATAGTGATCAACAATATCGATGAGAAAAAGTCCTGCTGGGGTTGTAAAGAGAAGAGAAACAGCAAAGCTAATGAGGCAAAATTTTAAGGCCTCGCTGCTGCGTGAGGTTTTATATTTTTTATGTTCTTGTGTTGTAAGAAGATAAACCTCCATCATGGAAAGTGAAGAGCTAATGCCTGCAATAAAAAGAGAAGAGAAAAAAAGAAAACCAAAAAGGGCCTGGAAGAAAGGTGCAATGGGCATAGAATTGATGGCCAAAGGAAAGGCGACAAAGGCAATTCCTGGGCCAGAGGTGACAAGCTCGGGGATGGTTTTTCCTAAATGAAAACTAGCATTTCCTAGAATAGAAAAAACGGCCACTCCTGCAAGGATATCAAAAGCGCAATTGGAAAAGGCCGTAATAAGAGCATTTTCCACTAGTTTTTTATTGTTTTTCAAATAGCTAGCATAGCTAATCATGACTCCTACACCCAGTGTTGTAGAGAAGAAAACTTGAGAGAAAGCAGAAAACCAAACTTTATAGTCTTTGATTTTTGAAAAATCACTTTTAAAGAGAAAGCGAAGGCCTATATCACTTCCTTCAGAGAGAACTCCCTTTGTTGCAATAATAATAACAAGGATAGCGAGAAGAGGCGTTGTGATTTTACAAAATTTTTCGAGCCCCTTTTGAATGGAGTTTCTTGCAAAAAAGTAATTAAGGGCAATGGTGACAAAGGTTGCTCCCACCAGCATAAGATTAGGTCGGCCAAATTGCATCGGGCCATTGGAAATATTTAAAAACTTCTGAAAGAAAAATTCATTGGTATCACTTCCCCACATGAGATTGAGAGAGAAAAAAATATAACAAAGAGACCATGAAATAATCACCGTATAAAAAGTAAAGACGATGGCGCAGATGGAGGTGGACCAGTGGCCGATAAAGGCAAACTTGGGAGAGATTTTTTCAAAAGCACGGACAGCAGAAGAGCCAATAGAGAAACCAAAGGCGAACTCCATAATGAGAAGGGGGATGCCCGTAATGAGAACGGCAATAATATAAGGAACAAAGAAGGCCCCTCCGCCGCTTTTAAAGGCCATGTAGGGAAAGCGCCAGAGATTGCCAAGACCAATGGCCGCACCAATTGTAGACATGAGAAGGCCAAAGCGAGAGTTCCATTGTTGCTGATTTGATGACATTTATGAAGTCCTAGTTCTGTAATTTACTTTTCAATTTTCTCGGCACAATAAATCCATAGTGGTAATTAATTTATTTTTTAGCTCACTTTGCGTATCGAGATTTTTTTTCTTATTTTTTTCTCTTTTACATGAAGAGAGATTTTTGCAGTAGTGACGAGCGAGTAGGTACTCATCTTTACTGGAAGTCATAAGGATGTAATGAACTTCATAGAGATGTTCCTGGGGAGAAAGAATATTTTTTTCTGTATTTTTAATAAGTTGCTTTAGATCGCTAGGATCTAGATGAAAAGGAAGAGATCCCTTAAATTGAGTCTCCCTAAATAAAGGGCCTGTTTTTTTTTGAATTGAGACGACTCCTTGTTCAAGGGAGCAAGTATGAACTTTATTCCAGGAATTGCGTTGATCTTTGATGAAATAAATTCTCTTTATAGTAAAGGAATTGTTAAAATCCTCATTTTGGGCCAGGATAAAAAGACTCGGAAAAGAGATGAAAAGAAGTAAGAGGTAAATATTTTTCATGGTTTTTTTTCTCTAGTTCATTGGCTTGTAGGATGAAGAAAAGGAATTAGAAACTAATAAAATCTTACATTTGTTCCCTGTATCCTACTCCGAGCTGTATTTTTGATCCTTTTCTAGGACATTTACTTTTGATATAACTTCTTTGTAAGAAACATTATTTGTTTTGATAGGAAAGATTCATGAGTCAGCAACAACAAAAAGATGATTTGAGTGTTATCCCCAAAGTGGCCATTTGGACAATTGTGCTTTTTCTTGCTTGTGCTTCTTCCTATGTTGCTATTTTGACATTCACTATCAAAGGCACCATTCCTTATGCAGCAGGTCTTCTAGGGCTGTATATCTGCAGCTATCTTCTTTTCACTCCTATGCATGATAGTGCCCACAAGAGCATTGCGCGCAATCGATTTCTTAATGATCTTATTGGTAGACTTTCTGCTTTAGCAGCCTTGGCCCCTTTTCATGCTTTTCGCTATTGTCATTTAGAACACCATAAACACACAAATGATGAGAAAAAAGATCCTGATATGTGGAGCGGAAGAGGAACTAGTTTTTTAACGGGTCTTCTTCATTGGTGCACACAAGACCTCTATTATTATAGCTTTTATTTTCCTCTCCTTAAAAATCGCTCAAAGAGTGAGATTTTGGAAGTATTGGCAACTGTCATTGTTATTTATAGCTTCCTTATTTCTCTTTTGATTCTGGGACACTATGAAATCTTTTTTCTCATTGTTCTTCCCTCTCGCATGGCCGTAACAACCCTTGCCTTTGCTTTTGATTATCTTCCCCATCATCCTCATAAAGTTCTCTCCTCAGAAGATCGCTTCAAGGCCACCGTAAACTTTAAGGAAAAATGGCTCTCTCCTTTTTTGGTTTATCAAAATTATCATTTGATGCATCATCTCTCTCCTGCCGTTCCTTTTTATCTCTATAAAAAGGCCTGGAAAGCGAAAGAAGCGTCTTTGGTAGAAAAAGGTGCTCAAGTGAAATCTGTCTTTACCGCTTTTGAAAGGTCTTAAAAAGATGCATGAAGAATCTTCGCCTTATAGAACACATCTTCTTATTTGCACCAATGAACAAGGATGTGGGCAAAAAAAATCGGCCCTTTTTTGCAAAAATCTCAAAGAAAAAGCACGCGAAATCTACGGCAAAAGTGTACGGGTGAATCAATCTGGATGCCTCGGCCAATGTAAAAAAGAAGTTGTGGCCTGCCTTTATCCCCAGAATCGCTGGTTTGTGAATTTAAAAATGAATGAAGAAGAAGAAGCGAGATTGCTCTCTTATTTAGGTGAAGATCTAGGTGAAAAAACTCATGGTGAAGAGCTCCAATTGCGGTAATTTTTTTTCTCTAAAGATTTTCTCCAAGTCCTTTTTTACGTCATCCATTTTCTTTTGCGCTTCTTCTGGATTGCGCTGAAAGGCATTGGCGGACTCTTTCTCATTTTTTATATCATCCAAATCGTCGGCCAACTGAAAGAGAAGTCCTATTCTCTGTCCCAATCGATGAAGTATCTTAAAATCTCTAAGAGTGAACTTTTTTTCTTCTTGGAGAATAAGTGCCGTTCCCACAAGTGCCAGCTGCATAAGACGAGCTGTCTTGAGCTCATGGAGTAGTGTCGTATTAGAATCTTTTTGAAGATCGAGAACTTGCCCCTTAATCAATCCCTTTGGCCCTGTGGCCCATGAATAGTAGTGAAGAAGCTGAGGAAGGCAAGAAGGAGGCAACTTGGCCAGGAGCCCAAAAGAGACGTTTAAAAGAGCATCTCCCGCTAAAAGAGCATGCCATTCATCAAAAACCATATGAAGAGTAGGACGACCTCGGCGAACTTCATCGTTGTCCATGCAAGGAAGATCATCGTGGATAAGAGTATAAGTATGATGAACCTCTAAAGAGAGGGCCAAGTGAAAAAAATCTTTTTCGTAGCAGCTAAAGAGATCAGGAGAAGTAAGATCTTTGGCCAGGGCATAAACTAACTTGGGGCGAAAAAGTTTACCAGGAGGGAGAAGTGAGTAGAGATAAGGCCTGCTGTCATGATCTGATGGGAGAAGAGAAGAGAGCGTTTTTTCCATGTTATGAACAAAGAGCTGAGAAGAAAAAAAAGATTTTTCCATCATGAAATATATTCCAGTGAGAAATTTAGTTGAGGTTGACTATTAGAGAGGCGAGAAAGTAGGTCTGTTGAGGCGTCCTGCAATACTCATTTTAATTTCTCCCTCTGGCGTTTTGTATCGGCCGAGAAGGAGTTCTACAAGAGGAAATTGTTGGATAATTTCTTGAGACAAAGAGCCCTTAAGCTTAAAGTCCATTTTACTTTGACCAATATTTTTTTTATTTATTTCAAGATCTCCGCTAATTTGAGCAAAGAGATCTTTCTTTTTTTCTCCCAGCTCAAAAGTATAAATTTCTATTTTTTTCTCATCTTTACTGGGAATAATTTTAATATTAGCTTTTCCTATTTTAAGATTTCCTAGAAGAAATCCATTGATGTTCTGAGAAGGGATGAGAATATTTTGAGAATTGAGAGAGAGAGAAAAAGAGTTAATCTCTTGACTATAAGATCCTCTCAAATCAAGTTGAAAATCGCCTGTTCCGCTAACTTTGATGGGAGAAAAAAAAGAAGTGTAATCAATAAAAGAAATTTCTTCTTTATCTATTTTCATGGCCCAACCAAAAGGGGCAATAATAAACTGCGTACCTCTTAACTCTTTTTTCTTAACAACAGGAGTTATATTGAGTTTTAATCCTAAAGGTGAAAAAGAAGGAAATCCCCAGGAGATGATAAGTTCATCCATTTTTAAGTCTTGTGATGTTGAAAGACAGCGAGAGGATATCTCTAAATTTTTAATGTGGGTGCTAAAAAAACCTAAATCAATATCCTGATAATTGAAAGGGCAGCGACCTTTTACTTTTTCTATTTTTTCTTTGATGGCCACAGTCATGAGATTTTTGAGAGAAAATCTAAAGGTCAGTCCAATAGCGAAAACAAAAAAGGCCAAAAGAAAAACAAGTCGTTTGGTTTTAGGACTTACTTCATAGATGTTTTCATCTAATTCGCTAGGGTTACTATTTTTTGTCATAACCTAACCTCTAACTTCATTTTTTTCACTATAAGAAAAGAGAGAAAATTCTCCCGTTAAAAGCTCTTTATCATTTTTATCCATCATGGTGCTATTTATTTGAAATTTATCAAAGTTTGTTAATTGAGAGGCCAGATTAGAAATTTCTCGAATATTGAGGTCTGTAAACTTAATTTTAAATTGAATTTTCTGAAGACCACCTTTCTCGCTTTCTTCAATAATAAAATCAGTGATGACTATTTTTTCTAAGTCAATCTTGGCGCGATTAAGAAGAGTTTTAATTTTCATGTCTAGCTCAATCTTATTACTAATGGGAATCGTAACGGCCTCTTTTTTCAATTGACCATATTTTTCATATTGAGAAAGATAGTTTGTTGCACTCTCCATTAAATTTTCTTTAATTTTCAAGCGCTGCATATCAGTCGAAACCATTAGATAAAAAGGAGAAAGGATAAGAAGGGGAGCAATAATTAAAATTAAAGAACTAACTTGCAGAATAATATTTTTACTTTGAGAGCTAAGAGTGCGGTATTGCATCATAAGTTGGTTGTAACCATCAGAGAGGGTTACTTTTTTGATGACTTCGAAAAGAGCACTGTCCATTTTATGAAAAAACTGTGGACCTTTTTTAAAACTAAAACTCATAATAACCTCGAAAAATTAAAGATCTTGAAAAGAAAGATGTAACTTTTTATCACTCTTTTCTTCTACTTTGAGATTGTTGAGATGAAGAGATTGAATCTTTTCGGCCAATACATCAAGGTTTTTTGAAATAAGTGAGTGAAAAATAATTTCATGATTTTTACTGTCTGAAGTATATCTAATAAGAGAGACATCTTGAGACAACGGAAGTGAACGACCAAGGTTTAAGAGAGGCAATAAGGCATTGTCATCACCTCTATGAGAAAGCTCTTCGATTTGTTCTTCCATCACAAGTTGACTTTCGACTACTTTTTTTAAAATAATCTCAGGAAATTTAACAACTTTAGATCGATCTCTACTGTTAATGCCAAGGTTCTTATTTTTTAATATTTTTTCAATTTTAATATTACCTGTTGGTTTTGGTAAATGATCCTTGTGAAATTTAATATTAATGCTTTTTTCTTTTTGAGTGATGTAGACCTTCTCAATTAAGAAAGTAAAAATAATAACAAGGCAAACAGTCATTGAACGTGCCAGAAGAAGACCTGCGGAAAAAATAGGAATCTCTTCTTCTCCTTCCTTTGCATACCTTCCATGAAGAAAATTAGCAGCAGGAAATTTACTCAAATGGATGTCGGCAGCAAGAAGAAGAAAGTAATTATCCATAAGTTGTTGAGAGGAAAGGCGATCTTGAACTTTAGGATTTCCAAGAAGAGAGAGCTGTCCCGTGGAAATAGAGAGTTTCTCATGGAGAAATGAGTCCATGTTAGAGAGCTGTGCATTTCCGCCAGTGAGATAAAGTTTCTGAATAGTCATTCCAAATTGAATTTGGAGAGATAAAATGGCCTGTTGTAATTGGTCTTTGAGGGGACCAAGTATTTCATTGAATAAATTAAAGTATTCTTGTTCCTTCTTAGAAATTTGTTCATTTTTTTTAGTGCTTTGAAGAGGAAATCTTTTTTCTAGTAATTCTTCAACTTGAGCAATATTGAGTTGATATGTTTTCTCAAAGGCCTCAAAAAGTTGCTGACCAATTCCTGCGAAGGTTAGGGTGGCGAGAACTTTTTTTTGCCAGATAAAGTAAAAATTCGTGCTCCGATGACCTAGGTCTAAAAGGGCAAAATGTCCATCGAGCTCTTGTTTGGCAATATACTGCTCAAGAATAGAAACCCTTCCTGTTACTTTTGAAACGGGTATCTTGAGTTTTTCCATTCGATGATGAAACTGATTAAAGAGTTCTTGAGTTGTAATATGGATAGAAGCAAAAATAGAATTTTTTTCTTTGATAAATTTAGTGCAGTAATGGGCCTGTTTGAGAGGAAAGATAAGATCCTTATCTAACTGAAAAGGAATCATCAAGTTTGCCTTCTTCGTATTTTTCACAGGAAGAGAGTAAAAGCGATGAGTGAGATATTTACTAGGTAAAAGGAGAACAACTTCTCCTTTAAATTTTTTTTCCTCTAGATATTGCTCTACAATGGCCATTTGCAGATCATCAACAGGCCTTGGGTCATCTCCGCGCATGAGATAATCGCTAACACTTCTTTTTTCTAAGTGGATAATCTCCATGGATTTTTTCTCAAGCATAACTTCGAGAAATTTAATACTGTAGTGTCCAAGGTCTATAAAGAGTGTCGTATTCATATGTTAATCATTTTATCAAAGTAGAGTTAAAGTCGGGATAGGGGGGAACATTGTGTCCTTTCTCCTCAATAAGCAAAATATTCTAATCTATGGTTACTTGCAAGACTCGTGGACTTTTATAATTTATTTCAGGAGGAATTAAATTTCCGGCCTTATCTTTTTTAGGACTCTCGCGGCAGGCCTCTTGTGGACCCTGTGAAGTAGGATTGAGTTCAAACCCTTCAGGACAATCTTGAGTTGCCTGATCAAGTGGAGAGATTTTAGGAGGGATGATTTCTTGGGGAATTTCGATGATGGCCTTGAGGTTAATGGTTGTATCGTTGTACTTGCCTGTAGAGACCACTTCGAAGAGGAGTGGATTTACATCAAAAGAGACATTGGCCTCTTTAAACTCTTCGATTCTTTTTGTAATGCTACTTTCGTCGAGGGCATTAGTGCTGCTGGCCAAAAGCTGAGTAAACTCTTTTATATTGGAAAAATGCAAGGGCCTTGTTTTTGAATTTTTCTTTGAAAAATATTTCTTTGTTTCTTCTTTGTCTAATTCAGGAAAAATCCAGAAGAGTTGCTCTTCTGTGATTGTATTGAGGTCAACATTTTTTGCTCCAAAGGTAGTAAGAGATGAAGAGAGAAGTTTAATGATAGCGTTGGGAAGCTCGGGAATAAGATAGAGTTCGCTGAGAGATGTGAGAGGAGCATATTTAGGAAGAGAGTCTTTGTATTCAACAGCAACAGAGGTTTTATAGTTGCTATCATAGCTGTTTTCGTCACTAATATAATACTTTATTCTCTCCATATGAAGTTCGGCCGTATCACTTCCATAAAGTAAATCAAAATCTTCATTACTTTCTTCTTCAGCTTTTAATTTAGATTCAATGAGTTCTATAATTTTTTTATCAAAACTATTTTTATTTTCAGTTGTTCCCTTAACCTCAAGAGAAGAATTAGGATCATTTTTGCTAATACGTAAGTGATTGATATTGATTAAATGTGAAATACTGCGTGTAGAGAGTCCCATTTCTCCTTCTAGAAGCATGTTTTTTTCAAAGTTTGAGATAAGTTCTCGAGCTGGAAGATCAAGGTCTTTTTTAGGAATAGGTATAGGATAAATAAAAGGGAAAGAATAAATTTCGGCCAATTCTTCCATTTTAACAGCTGCCTTTATTTGTTCATTTTTTCCCAGAAGATTAAGCGCCTCAGCGTAGATACTTATTCGTAGAATGGCCAGTTGAAGAGCTGATTCTGCATTAAGGCGTGCTTGAGATCGCTGAGTTGCTTTTAGTGTCATGAGTTTATTGATTTCTGTATTGAAAGTAAATTCAACGAGAAGTGCAGTCAAAATAGTAATGGCCCCTAGGACAATAATAATGGCCATCCCTTTTTTATTATTAAGGAATTTCATTGAGTTGGATTAACTCCTTTTTGCAGTTCCTCTTTTGTCTTTTTTAAAGATGCAACATTTTGTAAAGGAAAATAAGGGCGAATAATTTTTTCTTCAATATTCATGTTGCCATTTTCGTCTACCCAATTGAGTTTTATTTTTACGGCAAGAAATCTTATAGGTCTATCAGATATCTCTGCAAAATTTTCTACAAACTTTTCTTTTTTTTCATCAAAATAGGAAAACTCTAGAGAACTAATATTATCTAGCAGAACGGTGGGGCGAAGATCATCGATTTCAATATTTTCAAGAGAGTAAATGTTTTCATTTTTGATATAGCGAACCAGTTCATAGAGAGGTTTGTCATAATTGCCAATAGCAATTTCACTTTCTCTTAAAGAATAGATAACCCAAGCATACTGAGATTGCCTTGTTTGAGTCGAGCGTCGGTGATTAGAAGTCGTCAGAAAGCGGAAGCTATTGCTGTTAAGTGATTCAAAGACAGGAACAATTAAATCTTCTTCTGTTGTGTTGTTATAAGTTTTATCATTTCCCGCCTCAAAACGAGAAATAGCTTCAGAAGGTAGAGTAAGAGGTTTTTTTGTTTCAAGATAAGAAAAATAAAGAGGCGTAAAGGCCATGGAAAAATCCATTTCAAGGCGCAGTAAAGTACGCTCTGTATTGGTTAATTCTTCATCTTCACGAGTAATTCTCTCTTTTGTTGTTATTCCACTATCAGTCATTTGTACGAGAGAAATTGTTAAAAAGGCCAAAATGGTAGTGGCAATGAGAACTTCGAGAAGTGTTAATCCTTTATCATTTAAAGTCGATTTGAATCTTTGCATTTTTGTCCGTTATCCATGAAGAAAGAGAGTAAGAGAGTCCACCCTCTTTTTTTTGCACGGTTACTTTGATTTGCCAAATAGCGGTTTCAATATTTTTTTTCATTACCTCAAATATTTTTTTTTGGAGAGCACTGCTTTTTGATGCCTCTTCTTCGCCCAAAAGGTTATTGAGTTTGTTTAAAGAGGGAAGGGAGAGATCTTTAATCTCTATTTCATATTCGTAATCTTTGTAAGCACCACCAAATTCTTCATCAAACTTCTTTTTATCTGTCGTGAGAGTTGAAGAGAGTGCCAATTTGGGAGGCATTAAGATAAGTTCATTGATTTTTAGTTCACAGAGTTTGGCCAAAATAAGCTCTTCGCGCATATTCATAGAGTCATTGACATTATTGGCCGTTCCAAAAAAGTAGGCCCCTGCAAACATGGCCAAAATAGTCATGGCGATGAGAATTTCAATCAAGGAAAATCCTTGTTGATACTTCTTTTCTTTCATTTACTCATCCACTCTTCAAAGAGTTGCTCTGCTAGCTCATCTTGTCTTTCAAGTAAGGCCTCCATGGAATCAAAGCTATTTTCTTGTGAAGATCTTACGGCCAGAGAGGTGAGGTTGAATTTATTTTTAAAGGCAGGAATATCTACAGAAATAATCTCTTTATTGTTAGCAAAGATAAGCAGAGCATTATCGCGTTCACCAGAGGGGAAAACATAGATACTCACTTCTCCGCTAGAGATGATTTTTTTTGTGCTGACAGTGCCGGCCCCTACTAAACGGATAGAGGGGTGAAATTTTTTTGGACCATTATTAAAATCGGTAATGAGTTGAAATTGTTTATCGTGTTCACTTTTCTTTTTACTCTTTTCTTCCTGGTCCTTAAGAGAGAGATCCTCATTATTTTCCTCGTATAAACTGGAAGGAAGGGTAAAAGAAGAAGAGGGACCTTCTTCAATAACATATTCTTGAGGAGCACTATTGAGGTTTATCTTAAGGCGCAGGATGCGGTTTTTTAAAATGGCCTCGCTAGAGGCATATCTCATGGCCCGTTCAACTGTAGAGGCCGCTTCTTTGAGATGATCACCTTCTCCAAGGCCACTAAAATTGGCGCTGACAAAAATAAGGCCGATAAGAAAGAGAGTCACTAAAATTTCAGTGAGAGTAAGGCCTGCTTCTTCTTTAAGAAAGGAAGAATATTCTTTATTCACCGCCAGGAGTCATCCCATTTTCTTCAGGAGGAAAAAGATAGATGTCTGCATCTTTATCTTCTCCACCTTGAAGTCCATCTTGACCGTGAGAGATGATATTAAAGTTACTTCCATCAGAGACGTAATCATACGGATTACCCCAAGGATCGAGAGGAACTTTTCCTTCTTCAATATAACCACCAGGAGAGTAGCGCTTACACTCTGTCCCACCAGTAGGCTTTTCAACAAGAGCATCAAGCCCTTGATCTGTTGTGGGGTAACGGCCACAATGACGACGAAATTCCTTGAGGCGTGCGGCCAAATTTTGCATCTGAATTTTTGAGGCCTCAACTCTTCCTTCGTGAAGTTGTTCAAAAATCTTTCCCCCAATAAAAGTGGCGATAAAGCCAATAATGGTAAGAGAGATAAGAATTTCTGTGAGAGTTAAACCTTGTTGGCTTTTGAGTGTCTTAGAGATGAGGGCCGAATTCTTCAAGAAAACTCCTTATTTTATTTTTTGAGTGAGTTAAGTTCCATTATGGGCATGATAATAGAAATGACAATGAAAGCAACTACTAAACCCAAAAAAACCATCATAATAGGTTCTATAATGGAAGTAAGTCCTTCTAGTTTTGAGTCTACTTGATTTCCATAGTTTTCGGCCACAATTTGTAGCATTTCTTCTAATTCCCCTGATTTTTCTCCTAACTTGATCATATGGGTGACGAGAGGTGGGAAAAATCCCGATTGAATGAGGGGGCCTGTAATAGAGAGTCCTTCTCCTACTTGATCTTTTGCCTCTTCTATGGCGCGCTGCATGTGAACATTGGTGACAATATTCTTTACAATTTTTAAGGCCATGAGGATGGGAACTCCCGAATTGAGGAGCGTGGCGAGAGTAGAGCAGAAGCGAGAGACGTTAATCATCATAATAAGTTCGCCGACAATGGGTAGCTTTAATTGAAGAGCATGCCATTTTGCTTCACCTGAAGGAGATTTAAGGTATCTCTTAAAGGCCACCACAGAGATAGGAATGAGAATGAGAAGAAGAAACCAGTAGTCTTGTAGGAATTGAGAGATGGCCAAGCAAATTTGTGTGGGAAGAGGAATCTCTCGTCTCATGGAAGTAAAAAGTTTAGAGAGTTTGGGAATAATGACAGTGAAAATAAAAATCATCATGAGTAGCCCTGCACAGGCCATAATCATGGGATACATCATGCTACTGGAGATTTTATTTTTGAGTTTAAGGCGAGATTCCGTGAATTCAGCAAGACGAAGAAGGACGAGATCTAAATTCCCCGATGCTTCACCTGCCTCAACCATATTGTTGTATACCGCGTCAAATATTTGAGGATAGTCCTTAAGAGAGGCGGCGAGAGAAGATCCTTCATTGATTTTTTGTTTTACTTCAGCGAGGACAATTTTTAAATTTTGATTGTCCACTTGGTCAACAAGGGCGCTGATGGCCTCAGCAAGAGGGATCTTTGCTTTGATAAGGGTGGCCAGCTGACGCGTCATAAGAGAGAGATCATTGATATTAACACCCGTTCCAAACGTGAAATTGGCGCGGTTGTTCTTTTCAGTGGATTGCTCACTGAGCTCCATGAGCATAATGCCAAGAGAGGAGAGTTTTTGCTTGGCCATAATGGCCGAATCGGCATTAATAGTTGATTTCAACTCTTTGCCAGTGGAATCAATTCCCTTATATAAAAAAATGGCCATAGTATCTTACTCCAGATCATCATCCCCACTATCTTCATCATTGACAGCACGAATAATTTCTTCAGTTGAGGTGATTCCGCGATAGAGCTTATGAAGGGCATTTTGACGAAGCGTTGTCATTCCCGCTCTCATAGCGGCCTTTTTAATTTGACTGGCATCACTCTGTTCAAGAATCAAAGAACGAACCTCGTCATTAATGAGGAGAAGCTCACCAATAGTTGTTCGGCCTGCATAACCATTTTTACATTGAGGGCAACCACGTGGACGATAAATTTCTCGATTTTTGGGAATTTTTGTTATCTTAAGCAATTCGATATCGAGATCAGAAAGTGTTGTTTGTTCTCTACAATGAGTGCAGAGAGTTCTAATAAGCCTTTGGGCCAAAACGGCCACAAGAGAAGAGGCAATGAGAAAAGGTTTTACTCCCATGTCAATGAGTCGTGTAGGAGTTGATGGTGCATCATTAGTGTGAATAGTTGAAAGAACAAAGTGACCTGTTTGAGAGGCCGTAAGAGAGATATCGGCCGTTTCTTTATCCCGCGTCTCCCCAATCATAATAACATCGGGGTTTTGGCGCAAAATAGAACGCAGTGCGCGAGCAAAGCTTAAATCAATTTTTGAGTTAATCTGAATTTGAGAAATTCCGGCCATCTCATACTCGACGGGATCTTCCACCGTGATAATCATCCTATCAGGGGTGTTAATTCGATCCAGCATAGCAAAAAGAGTCGTTGTTTTACCATGACCTGTTGGACCGGAGACATAAAAAACACCGTGTTTGCGCCGAACTAAATCATCGAGGGATTGCAGAACATTGCCTTCAAAACCAAGTGTTTCTAGCTTCAAGACCATATTGTCTTTTTCTAAAACCCTCATTACAACGCGCTCGCCGTGCTGAATGGGGACAGTACTGAGACGAATATCGACATCTTTTCCCGCAATTTTAATTTTTATACGACCATCTTGGGGAAGGCGTTTTTCGGCAATATCGAGTTTGGCCATTACTTTAATACGTGAAGTGACAGCAGCATGAGTTTTTTTAGGCTGCCGCAAAATTTCTTGCATAACTCCATTGATACGAAAGCGATAAATGGTCTCTCGCTCATAGGGTTCAATGTGAATATCAGAGGCCCCTTCTTTAACGGCGCGAAAAATCACAGAGTTTACAAAGCGAATCACGGGAGCTTCGTCGGCCTGAGCATCTAAAATATCGATGGGAATATCCAGATCAATATTTTCCTCAAACTCATCTTCAATACTATCAACCATATTCTGGTTAGCTTTCTCGTAGATTTTATTGATGGCCTCATGAATCTTGAGAGCAGGGGCCACCACAAGATGAATTTCTTTGTTAAAAATAAGCTGAAGGTCATTTTTAATATGAAATAAAAAAGGGTTGGAGACGGCCACTGTGACGCTAAAGGGAGTTTCTAATAGAGGAAGAAGCTCATTTTGCTTAGCATAGTTAATGGGAATGTTTTTTGTAATAAGAGGATCAATTTCGTCAATTTCAATTTCTTTGAGATAAGTGAGTTGAAACTGAGAACAAACGAGCTTCATGAGATCTTGTGATGTGAGGTAATTTTTTTTTAATAAAATCTCAGCAAAAGGACGACTGGTTTCTTCTTGTAGAGTTAAAATCTCTGCATATTGTTCAGGCCGAAGAGAATTTTGTTGGAAGAGGATTTCTTTTAATTCATCTTTGTGCTCTTCGACATGGAGAATAAGTTTGTCAACCAAGTTCATAAGTTCACTTCTTTTACTGTTTTATTTTTTTACGCTAATGGCCTCATTAAAAGGTGAGACACTGTTATCGCTCATTATAGACTCATTGGCCTTTTCTTGGATGATTTTTTTCTCTTCTTTTAATTCTTCTTTGCTGCTCTTCGCAATCACAGCATATTCAGGGACATCTTCTGTGCGCATACTTTCTTTAATGTAATGAGGTGTGTCGCTTTCGTCAAAAAGAGGGCCTTCTTGTTGGCGATTAGCTTTCTCATAAAGCCCACGAACAGTTGAAGCATTAGGATCATCTTTACCAAAGACATCTTTGAGATGTTCCGCCCGACGACCAAGAGACTCTTTAACTTGCATGGCCGTCTGTTTTTCATAAGGCGCCATAATTTTTGGTGTCAAAAAGAAAAGAAGATTTACCTTAGTGGTTACTTGGTTTTTTTCCTTAAAGAGCCAGCCCAAAACGGGGATATCGCCGAGAAGAGGTACTTTAGAGACAGAATCTGTGGTCTTATCGCGCATCAATCCTCCCATTGAAATGGTATCTCGATCGCGCACAATAATAGTGGTGACGGCCTGACGATTCACCGTTCCTACCCCGATTTGGCTATCAGTAAATTTTCCAGAAAAATCGGCCACTTTTTGGTCAATCTTTAACTTAACCATACGAGTAACTTTGTTAATTTGCGGGGTGATTTTTAGAGTGATGGCCACTTTTTGATCACTTGGAGTATTAACGCTACTTCCATTGGCGGCCGTTTCACGAACAAGAGTAGGAACTGTTTCACCCACTTCTAGTAATCCATCTTCATTATCGAGAATCATGAGTTGAGGAGTGGAGAGGACATTGTTGTTATTATCAGAAGCAAGGGCCTTAATGATTCCGTTGACTGAATTGACTTGAACTGTTTTACCATCGCCCATGGCCACATCAATGCTTCGGCCAAGTCCTAGTCCGTAGAAAAAACCAGAGAGGTTTGTGAGGTTGTTAGAGAGAAGATCTACAAGGGCCGTTCCGCCACCTGGTGTTGATCCTATTTTTTTCGCATTACCTGCTCCATAAACACCGAGAAGTTTAATACCAAACTGATTACTATTCTCTACATTGGTTTCCATGATAAGTCCCTCTACATAGACTTGCTGGCGAGGAATATCTAATTTCGCAATAATTTCTTGGATGGTGAGATAATCAGTTGGAGCGGCCATTACCACTAAGGCGTTGTTGGCCTTATCAGCGGTGATTTTTACAGATGAAGTAAAAAGTGGGCCAGAATCATCTTTTGAAGTAATGCGTGTTGCTCCACCAGCAGAAGCTGATCCGCCATTGCTAACGAGGGCAGAGAGAGTCTTTGAGAGTGTCTCCGCGTCGCCATAGTTGAGGTAGTAGACATGTATCTTGTCGTTTCCTTTTGAAATTAACTTAACATCTAATTTATGGATGAGTTCTTTAAGTTGAGCAGCTCCTTCAGCATTGGCCATAGCAATAATAGAGTTTGTTCTAGGCTCTGCAATAATTTTTGAAATATTTTGATCTTTGGAAGAAGAAATAGGAGCGGCCCCTCGACCTTTTCCTCCACTTTGAAGAAGAGTGCCAAGAAGCTTGGCAATTTCTTGTGCCGAAGAATTTTCAACCTTAATAATTTGCAGGGATTCATCATGGCCAGGAACATCAAGAAAAGTGATGAGTTTGACGAGATTATTAATCATGGCACCTGTTTCATAAATGAGAATAGTGTTTGTTTGCCTTAAATCAATAATACGACCATTGGTAGACATAAATTGGCGAAAATTTCGCGTAATTTCGGCCGCATTAATATTTTTAACAGGAATAATTCTCATGACATAATTTTCAGTGTCAGGTGTGTAATTCCCTGTATAAATTTGAGAAGGATAATTTCTCGCATTAGTAGACTTTACTATTTTGTAGAAAGCACCTGATTTAATCATGGTGTAACCATTGAGATTAAGGGCCGTCAAATAGGCTTTCCAGGCATCTCCTACAGTAATAGGAGTGGGGGCCGTGATAGAAATTTTTCCTTTGATGTCTTTGTCGAGAATAAGATTAATTCCTGTGAGCTTTTGCATATGACGAGTAAGATCTAGCAAGTCTGTATCTGAGAAATTAAAATTAGTGACAACATCTGGCCCAAAGCCCGTATCCGGATTAAGTGTAGCATAGACATCATCTTTTTTTACTTCAGGAGAACTTATCTTATTGCTGCGACCAAACTTCTTGTTTTCACTTTCTTGTGTATTTATAGATTCAGCAACCTGATTTTCATTACTTGTTTGATCTTCATTAACCGTCTCCTCTTGCTGAGGAGTAAGCTTGGTGGAGGACTTAAATTTTTTGAAATTAGCGCTCACTTCTATAAGAGGTGCGCCACTAAGCAAAAGCATTAAGGGAATAATAATGATCTTTTTATGTTTCATAGTTTACAAACCTTCTCTCGGTTTATTGATTGATGGAATAATCAATTAATCGTTCAAACCCATCTTCTTTTACGATCTTGAGTTGCAAATTTTGGATATTTTTAATTTTTCCAAACATATTCATCACTTCATTAAGAGAGTGAATTTTTTTTCCGTTAATTTCTTCAATGATATCATTGTTTTCTAATCCTAGAGCACTATAGATACTCCCTGGTGAAATATCAGTTATTTTAAAAGAAAGAGATCCATCAGGATTACTCATTTGAACGGCCTTTGCTTGCATGAGAATTTCATCTAAGCTTTTAGTATACTTATCAATGGCCTTCTGAGAGATGTTGAAATGATCACCATTATGTTCAATGCCATCTTGCTTGTATTTTTCCAGCAGCTTTTGCCCTTCTCTTTCAGAAAGAAGCGTAAGATTTTTTCCTTTTGGAAGAGATGTCTTTGCTTCTAAAAATTCGCATGCACCCGTTTGACGGTTCTTAATGACAGTTTTTAAAGCATCAATCTTATCAAGACGGGCCAGAGTTCCAATGTTTTCACCAAGACGATAAATCTCAGGTTTATTTCTCATCTGAATAGTGGCCAAAGATTTCTTTGCATTTTGCAGGACAATCGTATTGAGAAGAGCGAGATCAAGTGTGCTTTTTTGCACACCTGTTGTGCAAATTTTTTCTTCATCGTTAAAAGATTTTTTCTTTACCTTTCCTTCTTCTGTTGCAGTCTTAAAGAGATTGGAGTTAATCATCTCATCATAGGCCACCACTTTTTTTTCTTGACGCATGGGAAAGCTTCTAATGCTGTGAGAGGGAGTAACAAACTTGTCTACGATAAGATCAAGAGAGAGAGAGACAATCTTTCCAAGAGAATAGCAGGTCGTAAGAGTAAAAATAATGAGAAAGGCCTGATGAAGATGCGCTCTTTTTTCTATGGAGAAGATATCAATAAGCACTCGTTCAAGACGAGGAAATTTTTTTGCTGTTTTTACTTTTACAAATTGTATAATTTTCCCAAGTGGGGATGATGTGGAGAGGGAATCTCCTTCTTGGAGAGAATTTTTTTTTTCTTTTAATCCTGAGATAAAAGATCGTACTTTTTGAATCAGCTTATTTAAGTTCTTCATTTATTTCATTTTCTACTTAAAAGGGGATGGCCACAGGCCAAGGAATCTTTTTCCTTAAGTATTTTACCCGGAGACAGGCGATCTTCCCTAAAAAAAGTATTTTTGTCTAGAGTTATAGAGGATAGAAGAGGGAATGTTTTTTCTAATTTGAAAAGTCAGGAACTAAAGCTTCTTCTTGAGTGAAGAATTTATTTTTAAAGAGAT
>CALDHR010000164.1 GCA_937898585.1 uncultured Oligoflexia bacterium | reverse complement strand
TCAGTATTTTTTTGTAAGAGAGGGCCATCCCATTTTTTTCCCATTGAAGGTGAGCGCCGAGACAGTTGAGAGTTCGATTGAAGAGTAATTTTTTGAGATAGATTTCGTGAATCTTTTCAGATGGTTGGAAGGGAAAGGGGAGCGAAATAGGAAGAGAGATCTCTTTGGGGTAAAAGATGAGGCTATTTTTATTAGAGCTAAAGTAAATATTTTCTTTCATTTTTTTACATCCAATAAAGGCCAAAGAGAGAAAAAAGTTATTTTTTTCATAAGGCGTTAAGAATTCTTCTATTTGACCATTACATAAAATCAATTTAGGTAAGTGAGGTGGAGTAAGGCCGTGAGCGTATGAGAGGGCCTCTTTGAGGTTGTGGCCTTTGACGCAGATGAGAGTGAGGATGATTTCGTTTTTAGGTAAGAGGGCAAAATGGTGTGATTCTTTTTTATCTTGGTAGTTAGAGTAAAATTGATGAGAAGTGGGACCATTTTGGTTGTGAAATTCAATGGCATGATTTTCTCGAGAAAGAAAATAAGCAACCATTGAGCCGATGGCGCCAGGACCAATGATGATAATTTTTTTTTTCATAGAAAAAATGGTTCCTTTGAAAGAAAAAGAGAAGAGGGGGATGCTTGGATTTAAAGAATATTAAAGATTTTGTAAAGCTTGATCTAGCGATACATGATTTAACACAGCTTGAATTTACCTTAGAGTATGCCGATAAGATGATTTTGAGTAAAGAATGCAAACCTCTCGAAGTTGATTTTTATTTTTTTCTTCCTCATAGCATGGGGGTAGGACAGCAAGATTTTACACATCATCGTTTTTTGCGCCTTATCTCTCATTATATTCGCTTAAAGACACCGATTGTTGAAATTAAAGAAATTCATGAAACAATTAATGAACTAAAAAGTGTCTCTTCTAAAAATTCTAAGGATGGCAAAGAGTTTAATAATCTCGTAAAGATTTTGTGTTGTTCTATTACTAGTAAACTTAGATCTTTATCGAAAAGTTTTAAGGCAGATGACCTTGAAGAGTTGAAGCAGCTTAAGGAGATATGGGTTAAGTTTTGCATGTTGCTAGAGCAAAAAGAAGATTTCTTTGCAAAGAACAGGGAACTCAAAAAGATTATTGATTTGGCCGACGAGTATTTAGTGGAAATTTTTAATATTCATATGCTTCGAATGTTAAAAAATGTGGAAGATATTGAGGAGAGTACAGAACAATTGGAGGTTTGTAAGAAAACACTGCGAAGTTTTTTGCGAACGCAGATAGATTATCAAAAACGAAAAAACTATCTTACTTTAAAGGAAGAGCAGGAGGGGCGAAAAAATGAATTTTACCATTATCGCTATAGTATGCTTAGAAAGTTTTTTTATGATGTTCTCTTTTTGAATGTAGAGAGAAAAGAATTGAGTCGGTTGTATAAAAATATTATCGCCTCCATTGGTGCTTCTTTGGCCGCTGTTTGGGCAGCATGGGCGGAGATTAAAAGGTTTGAATATTTTCAAAAAGGTGCTTATCAGTTAGATTTTTTGACATTTCTTTTTATTGCCGTTCTTGTTTATGTTTTTAAAGATCGCTTAAAAGAAATTAGTCGTGAGTATTTTCATGAAAAATTGAAGAATAAACTTCCTGATTATACCCTCAATTGTTTTTACAGAAAGACGAAGCTAGATAAGACGAAAAAGAAAGTGGATGTTGACTTTTCTTTTTTAAAGATCAATGAATCTTTTCGAGTTATTCCTCTTGGTGCTATTACAAAAGAGATTTGGGGAATGCGAAATATTGGATCTGATTTTGACTGGGAAGTTGAGCGAAAAGAAGAGGTTCTTAACTATTTTAGAAAGCTTCATTTTGCAAAGGATTCACCCAAAGAGATAGTCCCTGGTTATGATACAAAAGCGGTGAAAGAAATTCTTCGACTTAATTTAGATTATTTTTTAGGAAAATTAGATGATCCCAATAAAGTTCTTCATTACTTTGATGAAGACGAACATGTTAAAAAAGTTGTCTCCCCAAGGGTTTATCATGTGAATATTATTTGCAAAATCTCT
>CALDHR010000163.1 GCA_937898585.1 uncultured Oligoflexia bacterium | reverse complement strand
TAATTCCGTATGAAAGCTTTTCTGCTTGTTTGTCGCTTTCTTCATCATCGTGCTCATCCGTTATTTCACCCACAATTTCTTCAATGATATCTTCCAGGGAAATTACCCCTACTACCATGGCATTTTCATCGCGCACCAGGGCCATATGAATTTTCTTGCGGTTCATATAATCAAAAACCAGCTGAATCTTCATCTGTTCATAGACGAAAAAAGGAGGCTTGATATATTTTTCAAGATCTAAATCTTTCTTTTGCTGTTCTGTAATAAAGGCCAAGTCTTTAATGTGAAGGAGTCCTACCACCTTGTCGAGGCTTCCATCACAGACTGGATAACGGCTGTGATTATGTTTTTTCAAAAAACGAATAAGTTCAGGTGATGATTGCCCCAAGCGCAAGTAACTCACTTTGTGACGCGGCACCATAATATCTTTTACTTTGATGGTGGGAAATTCCAAAATAGAGGTCAAAAGATCGATCTGTTTGGAGTCCATGCTCCGCCCTTTTTCGGCCTCGGAGACGAGAAACTCAATGTCACTCTTGGTGACAAGGCGTGAACGAAGCTTGGCATTTTTCCCAAGAAGGCGGTGAATAAGGATGGAGAAAGGCCAGACGGCGGGAAAAAAAAGCACATAATTGACGCGAAGTATCATTAAAATTGGGACAATAATTTTTTCTGCATTTCCCCTGGCCACCACTTTGGGGATGATTTCACCAAAGATAAGAATAAAAAATGTTGTAATCCCCACGCTATAGGCCAAGGCATCGTCTTCAAAGTAGCGCGACGCGATGCTGGTACTCAATGAAGCGGCAAAAATATTGACGAGGTTATTTCCGATGAGAATGGTAGTAAGGACTTCATTGGAGCGATCCACCATAAAGCGAAGAGAGTTTCCAATGCTACCGCCTTCTTCAATGAGCTGCTTGGCGCGCATGGCGGAGATGGAGACGAGGGCGGCCTCTGAACCTGAGTAAAAGCTCGAAAGGAGGATGGAAAAAGCAAAGAGAAGGAGTTCCTCTTCAAATGACATGATGGTCCTATAAAAAATATTTATTCACAAACTATTGTATAAGCTGGTGATCTTTTTGCAAGCGTCAAGGGAAGGGGGGTAAAAGAATTCCTCAGCAAAGCCTCTTTAGAAGAGAAATCTCATTGGCCCAATTATCCATATTAGGTGTCTCCAAGACCATAGGAATGCCGTTAAAGCGCTCATCTTGCATCAAGTATTCAAAGGCCTTGGGACCAATGTGCCCCTTGCCTATTTCTTCATGGCGATCTTTGCGCGAAGAAAA
This sequence comes from uncultured Oligoflexia bacterium, assembly GCA_937898585.1. GTDB lineage: Bacteria > Bdellovibrionota > Bacteriovoracia > Bacteriovoracales > Bacteriovoracaceae > CALDHR01. Next base: position 697 of record CALDHR010000163.1, on the reverse strand, counting down.
AGCACACTTTGAATCATTGAGGTGTACACCTCTTAAGTAGTTAAATCCTATAACTCTATCAAATTCACTCATTACTTTTTCGTAACTCTCTTTACTTGAATAAAAATCATAACCGGCAGCAAATGTATGACAGGTATCCAGGCAAACGCCAATGCGACTTTTGTCTTTTATTTTTGAAATAATATAAGAGAGGTGTTCAAATTTATACCCAAGATTACTTCCTTGCCCGGCCGTATTCTCCATCACAAAAACAATATTCTCTGTTTCGCTTATGGCAGAGTTGAGAGAATCGCTAATTAGATCTAAACATTTTTCTTCTGAAATTTCTTTTAAATGAGATCCCGGATGAAAATTGAGAAGTTGAAGACCAAGAGTCTCCAAGCGACGACTTTCATCAATGAAGGCATCATAGGACTTGGCCCTCTTGGCATCATCACCGTTCCCTAAATTAATAAGATAGCTATCGTGAACCAGCACCATTTCGGGTTTTATTTTATAGCGCGCCATTTTTTCTTTAAAAGATGAAACAATCTTTTCATCCAAGGGTGGCGCTGTCCACTGACGTTGATTTTTCACAAAAATGGCCAAAGCATCACCATTGAGATCAGAAATACGGTCTAACGCTTGATCTAATCCACCTGCAATAGAGACATGAGCGCCAATAAATTTTCTCTGCTCTTTTTTAATCATGAGCGGG
>CALDHR010000162.1 GCA_937898585.1 uncultured Oligoflexia bacterium | reverse complement strand
AGTGAAGGTGGGAGAGAATTTTGAAGTGGAATGGGTGGATGTGGAAAATCAAACGTCTATTGAAGATGATCTTCGCTTAAGGGCCCAAAAAAAAGGGGCCGCCATTGTTAAGCGAGGTGAAGGATTGTGGTTTTTTAATAATGAAATTTATTTTTCGGCCACAACGGGAGGAGAGAAATCTTATGGGCAAATTTTTAAATATACGCCAGGTCTTGATAATGAAGAAGGTGTCTTAGAGCTGATTTTCCAGCCAAGAAAATCAAAAACTCTTAATATGCCTGACAATATCTGTTTTTCAAAAAGTGGACTTATGGCCATTGCCGAAGATAATGATGATGGATGCCGGATAAAGATTTTGAATCAAAAAGGAAAGCTGACTACTTTGGCAAAGAATATTTATTCGAAAAGTGAATTTGCAGGAGTCTGTTTTTCACCTGATGGAAAACATCTTTTTGTGAATATGCAGCACGATGGAAAGACGCTAGTAATATCGGGAGATTTCAAGGCATAAAATTCCTTTTATGAAAAAAAAATAAACTGCGTAAAATGAGAAGAAAAAAACGAAGGATATTCGGTGATTAATTTCTTTTCATTTTTATCGGCTTTATCATTTTTATTTTTCTTAACTTCGTGTGGAGGTGGAGGCGGCGGACCTTCCGGGTCCGGTGGAGGAGAAGAGTCGGTTGCCAATGTTGCTCACTCAATGTCAAAGTGTGAGAATGTTAATAAGATAGAAGACTATTCTACTTGTATGTCCACTGAAAATAAAATTTTCATTTCAAATATTTTTACACGAAATGAAGTTGAGAGCAGTGTTTTGCAAGCAAGCAATGGTGCTGATTTTTTTGTCAAAATAAACATTGCAGAGAAAATAAGTTTTTTTCGAGGGCTGATTTCTTGTTCTCTAAAGGAGGGATCTGAGACTTGGTCGGCCATTAGTAATGTTAACTCTGTTGTCACTAATTCTCTTCTTGTGGGTATTGATTTTCTTTCTTTTAATTTTAAAAATAATGTCCTCTACGAAGTAGAGTGTGTTCTTCAGGGAGAGGCAGATGGCGGGACAGAGGTCTCAACAATTCCTTATCGAACTATAAAACAATATTCCACAACGGGTTCATCGAGTGATGGAATCCAGATGGGAATGAATAAAATTTATGCCAATGTCAATAATATTAGCGACGTAATTCTTTTTGTGGATATTGATAATATGTCTTCGGCCTCTGTTATCACAAAAATAGATTTAAGTTGTGAATTAAAAGATGAGCAAAATGAGGTTGTTTTTTCTCTTAATCGCCCTCTTGATCAATCTTTTAAAACCTATCCTAATGTGAATACCTTTCGTTTGAATGAAGAGATTTTAACTCTTGAGAGAGGAAGGTTTTATCAATTTAGCTGTCTCATTAGCAGCGAAGATAACTCAATCTTTATTTATAAAGACCAATATTCTCAGACATTTAATACGAGCTGGCCTAATGTCGCGATGACACCTTCAACTCACTATTTTGGAGAAGTTCTTGTTGAAGAAATGAGTGCAATTCAGACATTTACGTTTGAGAATTTATCTTCTATTGGCGATGCTACAAATTGTTCGCTTCCTTACCTTACGACAGATAAGCAGGAAGATTTTATTTTAACCAATATCGATTGTAGTTCAAATTTAATGGCGGGAGGGAGTTGTTCTTTTAGCTTACAAGGAAAATCCAATGCAATTCAAGGGGCCGATTATTTTGGGATGAGAACAGCAATGGTGAGGATGGATTGTAATGATGGTTTTTCTGTGAGCAGTCCCATGAATAGCATCTCTTTTATGGCGAAGGCAGAGGCGGTTATTACGGGTAGTTATTATGGAGATACTGTTGTTGGATATGATACAGATGATTATCTTTACGGCGATGAAAAAATGTGGAGTGTGGATAAAAAAAATCTAAGTATTCATTATGATCCTACAGATGTTGATAGTTTAGCTATGGATAGAGATGGTAATATTTCACAGATGAATGATCTCTCTGGAAATGGAATCGATGTTGTTCAAGTAGATAGTATGAAAAAACCTAATTATGTTAGTAATTCTTCTCATGGAAGAGGAAATCTTTTTTCAATGAACAATGATTTGTTACAGAGTCGAGCTGCTATACCAAGAAGTAGCTTGTCCAACATAGATGAAATTTCTATCTTGGCCGTGATGATGAAGTCAAGTGCGACAGCTAGTCACGGAAATGTATATTGGTGGCAACAGCACCCTTATAACCGGATTACAGGTCACTATGATTATTCACCTAATCAGCGCTTCTATTTTGATTTTGGAAATTGGAGAGTAGGAGGGAGAATTACTCGATTGGTATCGGCATGGGAGGAGGAGAGCAGCAAAATATGGTCTGATAATTGGCATATTCTTAACCCAGAAAGAAGAGTTAACGGTGACGCGAAAATCTATATAGATGAGAGTATTGCTGCTTCGGGAAATATGAGTGATTTATCGACTCCGGAAGGGGAGGCCACTCTTTATATGACTAATAGTTTTGAAGGAAATCTCGCTGATTTTTATATGTATAAAAAGGCCTTAAATGAATTTGAACGAAGTCAGCAGACAAAATATTTTTCTTATAAATATGGGATTCCACTTTTTGGTTATTCTGACGCTCTTTTAAAAGATACCATAACAGGCAATGGTGGCGCCGATACGTTTGTTTTTACCAATAACTCTTATTCGGGAACAACGGATGAGACTCGCGATGTGATTACAGATTTTTCTCAGGATGAAGGTGATAAAATTTATATTCAAGGACAGAGTGAAAAAATTAAAATCATCGGTGAAAATATTTTCAGTGAACTTAGCGATGGTGTTGCGGAATTGAGATGGGCGCCTGATGGAAGTGATACTATTGTGCAAATTGATTGGGCGGGTGATGGTGTCTCTGATTATGAAATCAGGCTTCTCGATGTTAACTATACCATGCTCTCTTCTCGTGATTTTCAATTGGGTAAAGCGAAAGGATCTGTAGAAGAAGATGAACTCTCTGGTGGGTTTGGGACGGATGTTCTTATTGGAAGTTCAAATGGTGATATTTTGAGAGGAGGCGATGGTGCGGATGTTCTTTATCCTGATGAGATGCCCCTTAATATGTCTAGCAAAATGGGAATGAGTCTCTGGATGGATGCTAACGATATGTTTGGGAATGGGACAGTTATGGCCGATACGGCGGCGGTAACAACATGGGCGGATTTGAGTGGGAATAATAAGGGGATTACATCTGTTAGAAAAGTTCCTACTTATCAGGTTAATAGCACAGGAATGCCTTATATTGAATTAATATCAGTCGGTGATGGAAATGGTGATGGATTAAATGGCGGTAATGGGCTTGTTCCTTTCACTGATTTAGTGGGATATGTAATGATAAGGGTCAATAATCTAGGATCAGGCAGCGATAATGCAGATAGAATTATGTCTGTTCGAACAGGTACAAGTTATGATTATAATAATGTCGGAGGGTTTGTTGTTTCATTGAGCACAACGACAAATCTCATCTATCGCTTTGGTAAAGAATCTGGTGCTAATGATATTGTTGTAACTTCACCCATTCAAA
>CALDHR010000161.1 GCA_937898585.1 uncultured Oligoflexia bacterium | reverse complement strand
TTTGCTTTCTTTTGGTCATAATCAAACTTTTGGTGCCGTAACCTATTCGTGGAAATTGTCAAAAGGAAATAAAGCAAGAAGTTGTCTAAAAAAAGAAAATGGCAAAGAGGAAACGGTGAGCTCCTCTTACTTGCTTTATTCAAACACCAAGTGCTTGGCCACAAGACAACCAAGTTTACTTTGAATTTGATGGCCATTTATGTACTCTTCATGCTCCTTCTCCTTTAGAAAAACCCTCTAAAAAAAGAATGGGCCTTTTAAAATCACTTCAATCAGTGAGAAATCTTCGCCCCCCTCTTTCAGAGGCAGAGTGCACTTCTTCTAATCTCAAGAGTTTACCTCTTTCTCTCTTAAACAAAGGAGAGCATTATAAAGACGAAGACAAGATTTGTCGTTTTAATATGAATGAAGAGATGAAAGTCCATTACTTTTCAAAAAAAGAACAAGAAGAGCATACTGTCAGAATTGTCAATGGACGTTTAATTGATTCTCAAGGAAAACCATTTTCTACACAAGACGCAACAGAGACTCTTTTTGCTAAAACAAAAAAAACCGGCAAGGCCATTTTTGTCATTGATAGATCAGGAAGAATGATTGTTTCCAAGAAAAGCGAAGCAGGCAAAATTCATCACTCTACTCTTGCTGCAGGCGAATCTGTTTTTATGGCCGGAACGATTGAAGCAGATGAAGAAGGAAAGATAACTTATTATGATGATAAGTCTGGACCTCTTAACATTAAAAGTGAATACGAGGTACCCACATCAGTACCCCTCCCCGTTGCTATTCCCGCAGGAAATTGATAGGAGTACAATTTTATTCTATCAATTTCCACGAACGAGCAGAGCAACCATGGACAAGCAATTACCTCAATCGGCCGAGTCTAACGATTTTTACGGACTCGACAACCTCCCCAACCGCCTGACACTTTTTCGACTTGTCTTGGTTCCTATCGTTATTGGCTGTCTTTACCTGCAACAGCATCCTTCTTTCAAATCCAGCAGCTACCTTGGAATTATTTCTGCCGCTGTCTTTATCATTGCCAGCATCACAGATTATCTGGACGGTTATATTGCTCGCAAAAGGCAGATCATTACGGCCTTTGGTTCTTTTCTTGACCCCATCGCCGATAAGTTTCTCACCATTTCGGCCCTTATTATGCTCCAGTCCATTGGTCGCATTGATGCCCTTCTCGTCATCATTCTCGTTCTCCGCGAATTCTACATCACGGCGCTGCGCCTGCTGGCCTCTAGCGAGGGGCTCTCCATTCCTGTGGGAAATATGGGCAAATGGAAAACCACGATGCAAATGACGGGTATCCCTATGCTCATGGTTTATAATGAATTTCTCCACACTCTCGGCACTGTTTTTATGGGAGTCGCCGCCTATCTCTCTCTTTATTCTTCTATTGTCTACTCCCTTGGACTTGTGAGAAAACTAAAAAAACGCAGAGCTAAACGGAGAAAGAACATTCATGAACAAGAACGAGAGCAAGAGCAAGATCAAGATCACGAACAATAACTATCTTCATATCCTCCTTCGCGGTCCTGACTGCCCTGGTATCACTGCACACGTCAATAAAATTTTGGCCACTCATGAAATCGAACTTATCGATGTAGGGCAATCTGTCACGGCCGGAGAGCTCTGCTTATCTCTTGTGGTTAAAGGAAATCATCCTCGCGAAGGCGATGCTCTCAAAGATCTTCTCTATGAAGCAAAAAAACTAGGTCTTCAAATTGATTTTCGTCCGACTCCGGCCCAAGAACTCAGAAGTTACGCAAAAAATAATAATTATCTCCTCAGTTGCGTCTCTCCTGAAACTCTTACGGCCTCCTTTATCGGAGAGGCCACTACCCTTTTGGCCAAAAATAAAATCAATATCAAGGGTATCTACAATTTATCGCAAGAAATGGAGCATCTCAGACGGCTTGAAATTGAAACAGAGCATCTAAGTGAGTCTAATATTACCCGTCTCAAAGAAGAAATTTATTCTATCGGTGAAAAGTATGGCGTGGATCTCGCCTATCTTGAAAACAATTTTTTTCGCTATAACAAGCGTCTTATCGTTATGGACATGGATTCAACATTGGTCCAGGCAGAAATTATCGACCTTCTGGCCGAAGCACACAATGTAAAAAAAGAAGTCTCTCATATTACCGAACAGGCCATGAATGGTGAAATTGATTTCGACGAATCTTTGCGCCAGCGAGTGAAAATGCTAGAAGGTCTTAAGGTGGAAAAAATATGGCCAATTTTAGATGAAGTGAAGCTCACTGACGGTGTTGAAGAGTTTGTGAAAAAGGCCAATTCCCTTGGTCTTAAGATCGCCGTCATCTCAGGGGGGCCAAGCTTATTTGTGAATAAAATTAAAGAACAGCTCAATTTACATTTTGCCATGGGAAATAATTTTGAAGTAGAACATGGCCATTTTACAGGTCGAGTCACTGGCCGCATTGTCAATGCTGAGGAAAAGGCCATGTTGCTGGAGTTACTGGCGCAGCAGATGCAAATTAAGTTAGATCAAGTGATGGCCGTTGGTGATGGCGCAAATGATATTCCCATGTTATTAAAGGCCGGACTTGGAGTTGCCTTTCACGCCAAGCGATCAGTGAAGGCCCAGGCCAAACACCATATTAATTTTGGGCCAATGACCCACTTGTTTCATTTTCTTGGAATTAACCATGACAGCTAGTTGCGACTATGAAGACTTTAACCTTTCCAGCAATCCCTTTGATGTTTTTCGCCAGTGGTTTGAGCTGGCCCAGACAAAAGAGCCTATGCCTGATTCCTTTACGCTGGCAACCACATCAAGTCACGGCATTCCTAGTGCGCGCGTGCTTCTCTACAAGGGAATTCAAAAAGATTGGTTTTTGTTTTACACTAATTATGAGTCCATGAAGGCCAAAGAGATGATGGAAAATCCTTGGGCCTCGATGGTTTTTTACTGGCCACACCTCAAGCGACAAATTCGCATTACGGGCTCTGTTCAAAAAGCGAGCTATGCTGAATCAGATGAATATTTTCAAAGTCGCCCGCGAGGAAGCCAGATTGGTGCTTATGCTTCATCTCAAAGTAAAAGTATCCATTCGCGCGAGGATCTCATTAAACGATTTGAAGAAACAAAAGAGCGCTTTAAAGGCGATGAAGTTATTCCCTGTCCGCAAAATTGGGGAGGGTTTCAGCTGCGGCCTTTTTCTTTTGAATTTTGGATGGATGGCGAAGATCGTCTTCATGATCGCTTTCAGTATAAGTTAAAAAAGAGTGATTGTTGGGACATTATACGCCTTGCTCCTTGACAGGGAGCTTTTTGCTTTGAAGAATAGTAGTCAAATAATTTTTTTAGAGCTTTTCAGTAGGATATTCTTAATATGCAAGAATTATTTCTCAGCACCCCTTATCAAGAAATGACTTCAGGTATTGAGGTTCGCATTGTTCCCCTTTTTATTCCGCAAAAGCAAGAAAACAAGAACTTTCTTTTTTCGTATTTTGTGCTGATTTCAAATTTTCGCGAAGATACGATTCGCTTAGAATCGCGGCGTTGGATTATCAAAGATGCAACAAAGAAGGAAGAGATTGTGGAAGGGCCTGGAGTTGTGGGCCAGTATCCTGTCCTTAAACCTGGAGAGACTTTTTTTTATTCGAGTTTTTGTCCGCTGAAAACGCCGACAGGAAATATGCGGGGGACTTATACATTTTCACATGAAGGTGCTAGCGATATTTTAACAGCACGTATTCCCCTTTTCTTTTTGCGCACAGATCAAGATTTAACAGAACATCCTGCCGTCATGAGCTGGCTCGAAAA
>CALDHR010000160.1 GCA_937898585.1 uncultured Oligoflexia bacterium | reverse complement strand
CCGCCACTCTTTTTTTTTACCCAAAACTAGGTGTTTTGTTTTTTATGACCTTATTTTTACGTTCTCTTAGTGAGCAAGAACAAAAGTTCTTTGATTATGCTCAAGACAAACTCAATCAGCAAGAAAACCTCGCTGTCTATGATGTTGAGTATACAAGACCCAATAGTCTCCTTTGCCTCTATATTGAGCGAAAAGATGGACCAGTTACCCTTGATGATTGTCAGCTAGCAGATGGTCTTATGGACGATTTTTTTCTCGAAGATACCGATTTTCCAGAAAATGTCGTTCTAGAAGTCTCAAGTCCAGGGCTTTATCGGAAGCTTCGACTGTTAAATCATTTTAAAGACGCTATTGGCGAAATGGTTTCACTTAAGTTAGAATCACCACTTTTGAGCTCAGAGATTAAAGATTTGCCTAAAAAACTCAATAAAAAGAAGAAGATAAGAGGAAGAACCACCTCTATAGATGAGCAAAACCACAAGATGACTTTTGATGTTGATGGTTATCTTTTAACACTTGAAGGAAAGGACTTAAGTGAAGCGCACTTAGACCCAGACTTAAATTTTAATGGATTAAAAAACAGGATATAAGCGTATGAACTTTTCAGAAATTTCTAGAATTATCGATGTCTTGGTAAAAGATAGAGGAATCCAAAAGGAAGTGATTGTCTCTGCTATCGAGCAATCTTTTGTTTTGGCCGCCAAAAAGAAATTTGGCCTTCAAGGTGAATATGAAGCGCGATATAATGACGCTGATGATGAAATAGAGATTTTTCAATATAAAAATGTTGTAGAAAGAGTACGCGATTCTGTTATTGAAATTTCTTTTACAGAGGCCAAAAAACTCGATGAAGATTGCGAAATTGGGGATCAACTAGGGATTAAAATTGATGATCCTAACTTTGGGCGTATTGATATTCAAACGGCAAAACAAGTTCTTTTTCAAAAAGTGCGCGATGCAGAACGCGATATTCTCTTTAAAGAGTTTAAACATCGCGAAGGTGATCTTATTACAGGTATTGCGCGCCGCTATGAGAAAGGCAATGTTATCGTGGATCTAGGAAAGGCCGATGCGGTTCTTTCTAAAAATGAAATGATTCCAGG
>CALDHR010000159.1 GCA_937898585.1 uncultured Oligoflexia bacterium | reverse complement strand
CACAAAGTAAGAAAATAAAATAAAATAAAAATTAGAGAAGTTCTGCTAATATTTTTTTTGGCTCTTCACAAACTAAACGAGGACCAAATTGAGAGACAACTTGTGCCGCTAGACGATTGGCCATTTTAGCAGATGCCTCATAGCTGTAACCATTGGTGATGCCATAAAGAAAAGCGCCAGCAAACATATCACCTGCCCCATTCGAATCAATAGCAGTAGTTTCATGGCCCTTAACTTCAACAAAGTCTGTTCCATCATAGACAAGTGCCCCACGAGCGCCAAGTGTGATAACGAAAGTTTTGGCATATTTTTTAAGCTCTTCTTTGGCAACTTCAATACTATCTGTCTTGCAAAATTTGAAGGCCTCTTTTTCGTTACAAAAGAGGAGGTCAATTCCATCAACTCCCACAAGTTTATGAAGTTGAGCATAAAAATGCTCCACAATGGCCGGATCAGATAAGGTTAGCGAAGTTTTGACATTATTTTCTATGGCCCATTTCTTTCCAAGAAGGGCCGCTTCCATCGCCGTCTCTGATGTGGCGAGATAGCCTTCAATATAATAATATTTTGAAGAAATAAGATGATCATAAGATAATTCTTTGACGCCAAAATCTCCAGAAATCCCTAAATATGTTGTCATTGTTCTCTCAGCATCAGGAGTAACCATCACAAGGCATTTTCCCGTCACACCGTGATGGGCCTCTTCAACACAGTTAGACTGAACCCCACAAAGCTCTAAATCTTTATGAAAAAAATTCCCTGTCTCATCAGAAGCTATTTTGCAAGAGTAAAAGCTTTTACCTCCTAGCTGTGAAACGGCCACAAGAGTATTAGCAGCAGAACCACCGGAGGCCTTTTTCGTAAAACTACCATTGAGCATCATGAGAAGCTCGTCTTGTTTTTCAAGAGGAACAAGGGTCATATGACCTTTATCAATCTTATTCTTTATCAGAAATTCAGGCATAACCCGAAACTCCATATCAACAAGAGCATTTCCAATACCGTAAACATCGTAAGTTAAATTTTTCATTCCCCTGACCTTGAAAAAATATTAATAGATTGAATAAATGAATTTTATCGAAACACAACCAACTCAGTTTAACTGCTTGTTTTTGAATTGGCCAAAAAAATATCATAGCGAATAGATTT
>CALDHR010000158.1 GCA_937898585.1 uncultured Oligoflexia bacterium | reverse complement strand
GAAACACCGCGGGCGGCCCTTCTCGCTCACAAAGTTGCCCCTTATGCCGATTTTTTCTCTTTTGGAACAAATGATCTTACTCAAACGGCCATGGGGCTTTCGCGCGATGATGCGGGAAAATTTTTGCCCGATTATGTGAGTAAAGGCATTTTGGAAAAAGATCCCTTTGTGACGTTGGATGAAGAAGGAGTAGGGTTTCTTGTTCGTCATGCAACAACAGAAGGGCGAAAGAATAATACAAAAATGCACATTGGTGTTTGCGGTGAGCATGGAGGAGATCCGACTTCAGTTCACTTTTTTTACCGCGAGGGACTCGACTATGTGAGCTGTTCGCCCTTTCGTGTACCCATCGCAAAATTAGCGCTTGCTCAAGCGGCGTTGAAAAATGCTTAATGTAAAAAAAATACTAGAGGAGAACTTCACGGGAGAGTTCTTCTCTTTTTATGCCTTTGCCTTTTTTAACAAAAAAGAAATAAATTGTTTTGGCAATGAAGAGATGCTTTTCGATTTAGCAAGTTTAACAAAACCTCTCGTGATGTTTTCTCTTTTTCTCAAAAACCCAGAGCTTTTTGGACCAGACGAGCATCTTGCTTTATTAGAGCATCGAAGTGGGATGAAGGCCCATGCATTACTGAATAAATATAGTTATTCTTCTTTTTTAGAGAGGCAATATCAAGAACGAGAGCAGGGATTAGAAGTTTATTCAGATTTGGGTTTTTTGTATTTACAGCAAAAGATAGAGTCGGAATCGGGTCTTCTCTTGGAAGATTTTTATAGGAAAAATCTTTTGCCGCAAAATCTTTTTTGGTGGCGAGATCTCACTGGAGAGCAGCGGCTGAAGTGCGCCGTGACAGGCATGAGAAATCAAAAAAAAATTCAAGGCGATGTGCACGATGACAATGCTTTTAACTTAAAAAAGTTTTGTTGTCATGCGGGCCTTTTTAGCACAGTTAAAGATCTTGCGCGCTTTATTCAGAGCTGGAGTAATGACAAAAAAGTCCAACATCTTTTACAAGAGCGCGATGCTCGTTCAAACTCACAGCGTTTCCTTCTTTCTTTTGAGAGGGCCGAAAAAGAAAATTCTCTTGCAGGAGAAATTAAGGGGCGAAAAGTAGTTGGCCATCTTGGTTTTACGGGAACTTCTTTTTGGTTTGATATTGAAACGGGTGAGGGATTGGTATTGCTCACTAATGCCACACAAAAATTTATTCACGAGCGAACAGAGCTTAATCGTTTGCGTCGCTGTCTAGGGAGTTTTGTGTGGAAGGAATGTAGGAAATAGCGGGATGACTTCTTAATCTTCTTTCTGTTTGCTTGAACCAACGGCGAAGTTTTTCTTCATCGTAAGAGTGCACTTCGCACTTACAAGTAAAGTCATAATTTCCTTTAAGTTTAGCTTCTATTTCTTCTAACTTTTCAAAAAGATCCTCAGCATCATCATCTTCTTCAGGAAGAGAAAAAGCATAAGAGACAGTAAGCTCTTCTCCTCGTTTAATGGGATGAAGACTCATAAAAGTAAGATCTTTTTGTATTTGTCTCCAAAAAAGGTTAGGAGCACAGCTATGACTAAAAAAAGATCCCGCGAAAAAAATTTCGGAAAAGGCATTATCGTTGGCCTCTCTATAAAAGGCAAAAGAGTTAAGATTTATTTTGTAAAAAAGCAAAATAATTTTTTTTTGCTCTTCTGTTAATTCTTTAATAAATTCTTCAAAAGATCCTTCCCCCATAAAGCGA
>CALDHR010000157.1 GCA_937898585.1 uncultured Oligoflexia bacterium | reverse complement strand
TCGCAAGGACTCACTCATGAGGGTGAGTTTTGATTGATGATCGCCATTGACGGGAATACAAGTGGGATGGATTTGAGTAAAACAAGGATTGGCAAAAAAGGCGCCCTTTTTATAACTTCTCCAGGCGGCGGTGCAGTTAGAGCCCATGGCGTTAGTGGAGAGATAATAAGCGTTTCCGTAACCGCCAGTGGCCAGAATAACGGAGTGTGCTTCATAGCGTTCAATTTCACCTGTGATGAGATTGCGCACGAGAATTCCGCGGGCCTTTCCATCAACGACAATGAGGTCTAGCATTTCGCGGCGTGTGTAGAGTTTTACTTTTTTAAGGGAGACTTGTCTCATGAGGGATTGGTAGGCACCGATAAGAAGCTGTTGTCCTGTTTGTCCTCGAGCATAGAAAGTACGAGAGACTTGGGCGCCTCCAAAAGAGCGGTTAGATAAGTAGCCGCTGTATTCACGGGCGAAGGGAACTCCTTGGGCCACGCACTGATCGATGATGTTGTTGGAGACTTGAGCGAGGCGATAGACGTTTGCTTCGCGTGCTCGGTAATCTCCTCCTTTTACAGTATCGTAAAAAAGACGCCAGATGGAGTCACCGTCGTTGGGATAATTTTTAGCGGCGTTGATTCCTCCTTGAGCGGCGATGGAGTGAGCGCGGCGCGGTGAATCTTGAAAACAAAAAGCGGAGACGTTGTAGCCAAGTTCAGCAAGAGAGCTAGCAGCAGAGGCACCGGCGAGTCCTGTTCCTACAACGATGACGTTATATTTTCTTTTATTGGCGGCGTTAACAACTTTTAAATTAAAGCGATGGTCATCCCATTTATTTTGAACTGGTCCGTCTGGAATTTTTGAATCGAGTTTATTGCTCATTGCGGGCCTCCTTGTAAGTAAGCGTAGATGGGAAGAATGCTATAGCCAATAACAATGACAATGGCATAAACCAGCGCTAGTTTTTTTAGCATTGGCGTGTACTCTGGGTGATTAAAACCAATGGATTGAAAGGCCGACCAGAATCCGTGAGAGACGTGAAGGCCGAGGCTCATTGTGGCAAAAATATAGAAAAACACAATCAGAGGATTTTGAAAGACTTCGAGGAGAAGGCGGTAGAGGTCGCGCATTTCAACACCGTGATGCATGACGGTGTAGTGAGGGCCAAAGCGAAAATGGAGCATGTGGAAAATAAGAAAAACAAGAACGATCATTCCTGTAATAGGCATGGTGGAAGAGGCGAGAGTGGCACCGCGTCCTGTTCGTGATTTGAGGTAGTAGTTTTGTGGACGGGCCATTTTATTTTCGATGGTGAGTTTCATGGCCAAGACAATGTGGGAGAGAAAAACCAGCAACAATCCAATTTCCATGGGGATAATGAGAGGATTGGTGATGAGGGTGTGGGCGTAGGTGTTGAAGGCCTCTGCACCTTTGAGAATGAGAAAGTTTCCAAGTAGGTGGGTGACGAGGAATCCACAGAGCATGAGCCCCGTGACTCCCAGGAATTGTTTTTTCCCGATGGAAGAGTTGAGGTAGCGTTTAATCCGCATGTATGATCACTCCTGGTTAATTTATCAATTATATTAGGATAAGGGTGAATGATGCTAATGAGAAGCGTGAGAAAAAAGATAGTTCTTTTTTTTCAGTTTATCCAGCGGAAATTTTTTGTTTTGAAATGCAAACTTTAGTTTGGTTGTTGCTTTTTTGGAAGAATGGAATCTAGCAGGGCATCAATATTTTCATCCGTTGGATTTTTATTTTCCATCAGATTATTGATGTAAGAATTTACATGAGTAAGAAAGCCTTTAAGTTTAGCTGGTTCTTTAGGGACGAAGTAACCAAGAAAGATGAAGCTGAGGAAATGAACTTTGAGTTCGGTGAGGTTTTTTCTATCAGGCAGTATTTTATCAGGGGAGATTGGTGGTGATGTTGGATTGATATAGCTGTTAGTTGTGGCGTCAAAGAGAGCAAAGATTTTAGGAGCGGCCTTGCTTTTTTTAATTTCAGTTATGATTTGAGGGATAAATTCTTGAAGGTCTTTAGGGATTTTAAAATTTTTAAATAGAGAATCAAGGATTGGTGTTATTTCTGCTTTTATATTTCGAACTGGATCATTGTCATTTTCTCTGAAAATATTTGCGACATTTTTCAAGCTTTCATGTTGTCTTGTTTGTGCAATTAGAGAGGTGTTTTGGAGAGTTGTCTTGGGAGGAAGGGAGAGTTGTTGGGCCCATATTGCGTGTTTGCCTGTGAGGTAGAGGATAACATTTTCAAAGAAGTGTGATTCTGATTTTTTTTCTTTTTGTTTTTGGTAGGTTTCATTGAGGATTTCTTGAGTGAGAAGGCCTTCATGAGAAGCGAGAAGAAAGCATTTATAGAAGAGGCCGCTGTGGTCACGCAGATGAATTGTTTTTGGTGAGGTTGCTAAAATGCTTTTCTTTGTTGATTTTTTACCCATACACAGTTTCATAAATTCAAAAAAGCGCTCTTGAGATTCTTGCGGAGATCCTTCTGTGCAGAGAAGGGGGAGGTGGTCTTGGAGTTCTTTGAGGAGTTCTGTGTCTAGTGCTTTGAGGGTAGGGAGGGAGAAGAGGAGAGTGGTTATGAGAAGAAGAATAGGTTTTATGCTGTTTTTCATGGCGGGAAGATACTCTGGAGAATTTTATTGGAAAAGAAGAATTTTGCGGTTATGATGGCGGGCCTTTGATTTTTCATTACCCTTTGGGGGTGCCCTGGCCTCGACAGGAGGGCGGAAGGATTAGTGGGCGTGCCTAGGTTGGTCTCCAGGCCTAGTAAAAAGGAGACTAAAATGTAATTGGCAACAATACAAATTTCGGTGGAAACGCCGACTACGCTTTGGCCGCTTAATAGCCCCATAGCTGCGGATGTTCGTATCCTATAACAAAAAAACGGACAAGGTGAGTTGCAAGACCTCACTTTAAATAAAATTTGTCCTAATCTGCCGGGATAATAGGTAAAAAGCACCGGGCCTTGTTAGGTTGACGTAATCTAGCTCGCCAGTTCAGAGGCAAAATAATCTGAACTACGCACGTAGACCCTTTTCTCGATGCACTTTTGGACGCGGGTTCGATTCCCGCCACCTCCACCACATTTTTGTGGTGGAACCCCTCCCAATCCCCTAACTTTTCGATTTTTAACAACAAAGTTTCAATCACTTAGCTCAATTTCACCTTCCGAACCTTTCACAATCTTTCGCAACTTTTCTTGAAAAGGCTACTTTGTGCTACATTTTGGCTACGTTTGCATTTCTGTAAAAAATACCAAAACTACGTGTGTAGTCGGCCGTTTCAGAGGGAAATCCTTCTTGTAACCCTATTAAATTCGATCTGAGCACCATCAAAAAATGAGGTGTTTAATGAAAAAAAAGAAACTGAAACGAAGCAATTTCAAAAGAATCACAAAAGAGGCCCAGGTGTTACGGTTCATGTGAAAAATGAGAAAGATTTCGATGAGGGAGGCCGGCCTTATGATCGGGATGTCTGGAACATTCGTGTCTCACATTGAGCACGGCCGGATTGATGTTAAGGCCCAAGATATTCGGAAGTTTTTGAAGGCTTATTGTTTTACTGTTGATGAGTTTGAGAATTATATGGCCACTAGTGAGGAGGTGATTTCTGATTATCGAGAGGATTTGTATAGGATGATATTGAAGATGAGTGAACCTCAATTATTTCAGCTCTATTCTTTTGCTAAATCATTTGCAGGACTATAAATAAATTTTTATTAAATTGATGTTCATTTACATGTAAAAGTTATTTTAGGAGCTTCTAAATACAAAACAGGAGATCATTGATGGGACCTGGTGAAATAATTACGGCAACACAAGGAGTTTTTGATGTTGTTGATTTCATTAAAACGAAGATTGGAGGAGAAGTCATTTCTGGACACTTCAAGTGGGATGGTACAAAAATTCATGGTTCTGAGAGAATTGAATTGGTTAAAGAGAACGAAAGTGGCGTCGATTCTAGGTGGTGGTATTATGTTAAAGGTCTAGATGATTATACTTTCTTAAGATTCCCTCTCGTGAATTCAGGTGTTCACGAGCTACTTGGAACATTAAAAGGAGAAAAAAATGCTGATGCACGCTATTGGAGATGGGTCCCTCTTCCTAGACCAAATACAATAGTAGGCGGAAATTCAACATTTTCAAATGCAAAGGTGGATTTTATTGTAATTGGGTATAAGCCTAAAACTTTAATTGAATATTTTCATAAAAGTAGCAAGATATAAATCAGAGAAATTAAAAAGTTAACTAGGCAGCATCTCGGAGAGAAATAGGATTGGTAATTTGATACCAAAAATCAATTGCATACCTGTCGGTCATCCCTGATATGAAATCGCATAAATATTGTCCTTGGTCTAAATTTAATTTTACAGCACTATCTCTCTTAAGATTTCGAACATTCTCAATTTTCTTTTGTGTTTCATGTGGCAAAAGATGAAATATTGGGATTTTTTTAATCTTAGCTGATAAGTCCGTTAGAGGTTTAAGTTCATTCCATAAATCAGTAATTATTTTTTCCGCAAGATGCTCCTTGTGAAGCACTGATTTACTTTGAGTAATTTTGCTAATTAAAAGATCTT
>CALDHR010000156.1 GCA_937898585.1 uncultured Oligoflexia bacterium | reverse complement strand
TCTCACTTATTAAAAGGAAATACTTATCAACTTAATCTAACGGAGCAATTTGAATTTACTTTTCTTCAAAATCTCTCCGTTTGTGATTTTCTTCCTTTTTTCTTAAAAGAGACATCCACTTATGCTCATGCAACATTTATAGAAAAATTGGATTTTTTTTTCCTGAGTAATTCACCTGAATGTTTTTTTAATTCAACCTTAGATCTGACAAGTGAAAATATTCAGCTTATTTCAAGACCTATTAAAGGAACTTCACGCGAAGAAGATAAAAATGTCTGTTCAAAGAAAAATACTATTGAGCTAGATATTATCATTGATTTAATGCGAAACGATTTGAGCTCTTTTGGCCGTCCTAATGCAGAAGTAAGAAGTAGGCAAAAGATATTAAAAGTTCCGGGACTTCACCATACTTACGCAGAAATAGAAAAAAGAGTTACAAAAGAAGACAATATCTCTTTTTTTCAAATTATTAAAGAAATGTTCCCCGGAGGAAGTATTACTGGTGCTCCTAAAAAGAGGACGATTGAGTTAATTAATGAAATTGAAAATACTTCTCGAAATTTTTATACGGGAAGTACATTTTACTGGCATGGTAAATCGATTAGCTCAAGTATTAACATTAGAAGTGCTCTTATTGATCTCAATAGTGGATCTCTTTACTACGGAGCAGGTGGAGGGATTACACTGCATTCAAAAGCAGAAGAAGAATATCAAGAAATGTTAGATAAAGTAGAGAGCTTCATGAGTTATTTTTAACCCCTCTATTAAGGTTTTTACTATTTTTCCGATAAAGAGATAAATTTATCAGGGGAAATGGGGTTATGGATATAGCAACAGTCGGAGGACTCATTCTTGGAACACTGGCCATTGTAGGGTCAATGCTCACCAGCGGTAGCATCATGATGTATGTGGATGTTGCCTCACTACTTGTTGTAGGTGGAGGAGTTATTGCTTCAACTTTTATCCGCTGGCCTCTTGATATTGTATTACTTGTGGCGAAAGTGGCCATGAAGACAATTTTCTCACCATCAATTAACTACAAAGATACCATTGATGAAATTGGAAAGCTTGCAGAGACAGCGAGAAGAGAATCAATTTTTGCACTAGAAAAAGCTCCCGTTGAAGATCCTTTTTTAAAAAAAGCAATGCTCTTGGCGGCCGATAACCGACCACCTGAAGTGATTAGTGCTATCTTGTTAATGGAAATCGAGGCGATGGAAGGACGGCACAAAATTGGAATTGATTTAATGGATGGTCTTGCAGGAGATGGGCCTTCTTTTGGGATGATTGGAACTCTTTTGGGTCTTGTGGCCATGCTTAAAAATATGTCTGATCCTTCTGCCATTGGTCCTGCTATGGCCGTCGCCTTACTTACAACACTTTACGGGGCCATTTTAGCAAACCTTTTTTGTAACCCATTTAAAGGGAAGCTAACTCAGCGATCAACTCAAGAGGCGACGAAAATGAATATTATCATTGCCGGGACTCTAGGAATTGTTGCAGGTGAAAACCCACGTCTTATTAGAGAAAAATTAAATGCTTTCTTACCACCTAAGGATAGGGCCGTTGAGCAAACAGAATAGTAGATGATGTAAAAATGAACATGAGAGAGGCCAAGTATGGCAGATGAACCAGAAAAACCAGCAGAAGGAGCAGAAGGCGGTGCCCCCGCACCAAGTGGGGGGGGAAGTGATTGTCCTGAGAAAAAATGTAAGCCATGCCCTGCAGGTTTGCCTGGTTGGCTCGCGACATTTTCAGATCTTTGTACTCTTCTTTTAACTTTTTTTGTTCTTCTACTTTCATTTGCAAAAACAGAGACCTCTAAATATGATGCCGCCATGGGATCTGTAAGAAATGCTTTTGGTGGAAACGTCTTAAAGAAAGGCGAAGTGATGCAATTAGGAAAATCTCCTGATGATGCACCAACGATTTTAGATGCCCAGGATGTTATGAGGCCTTTTCCTATTGATTTTATGAGTACGGAAGGTTTTCTTGATAAGAGAGAAATTAATCGCGAATCAGATGAGCAACTCTCTGATATTCGCAAGTCCCTTGATCAAAATGACTTGGCAGAAGATACAGTGGTAGAGGAAATTCCAGAGGGAATTAAAGCGAGAATTAAAGATCCTATTTATTTTGTAGAAGGAACTATTGATATTAAAGAAACATCAGTTCGAGTTATTGAAAAATTAGTTGATATGTTAAAAGAAAATGATTGGGTTGTTTTTGTTGAAGGGCATGCTGCTAAAGATGAGAAAATGAAGGATGATAGAGGTGATGCCTATACACTTTCTTCTGAGAGATCTTTGGCCGTAACAAGATTTTTAATTCAAAGAGGTGTTCGGCCTGAAAAAATTACGTCAACATATTATGGGGATTCTCGCCCTGATGAGGCCTATAAGAAAAGTGAGACTCAGAAAACCTCTCTTGAGATGAATAGGAGAGTCGAGTTCACCATAAGAAAAAATGATTTGCGAAGTGAAGGACACTTTGTGCCTAGCATGTAAAAACAGGTCTTTAAGATGAAAAAAGAAAAAGGAAATCTTTGCTCTTTATTAGCTAAAGAGGAACTTTCCTCATATCTCAAAAATCAATTGAAAATAGGAAGTAATAAGCTCAAAAAAATCAAAAAAGATATTAGATCTTTTGAATCGAATACTTATTTTATTCCTCTCGATTTTTTAAATGCTAATTTTATTTCACCAGATTACGACGGATCAAGAGTACAGATTTTATATAGAGATGATAACTTTCTTGTTTTAGATAAACCCTCTGGTGTCCATAGTGTCTCTCACCTCTATAGTGATAAAAAAAA
>CALDHR010000155.1 GCA_937898585.1 uncultured Oligoflexia bacterium | reverse complement strand
TGCTAGAGACTTCAGGATATTTTTCTGCTTCATTCATTTCATAGGCCTTGCAATTGTTTTTCAAAGGGCATTCGATGCAGCGAGGTTTTCGGATGGAGCAAATCATGCGTCCTAAATCCATAAAGGCCTCACTGAGCTCTCTGGGGGAGACTTCTCCCTGGTGCATCTCTTTTAAAATAAGTTCCTCTTGAAAGCGAGCACGAATTTTCTTCATGAGGGCCGGTCCTTTTGGCCCTTTAATTAAATAAAATCTCGCTAAAACGCGCTCTAAATTGGCGTCAAGAGGCAGACTCACTTTATTTTGACCGATGGCGAGTAAGGCCGAGGCGGTGTACTCGCCAATCCCTGGCGCCTTGAGGAGGCGATGATAATCACCTGGAATCACGCCACCTTCTTCCTCTAAAAAATATTGAGCGGCCAGCCTCAGATTACGGGCCCGGCGATAATAACCAAGTCCCTTCCAGGCCACGGTGAGCTCTTCTTCTGAAGCAGATGCCAAATCAGAAAGGGAGGGAAACTCCTCCATAAAGAGATTAAATCGGCCAAGAACGGTGCTCACAGTTGTTTGCTGCAACATAATTTCAGAGACAAGAGTCCTGTAAAGTGTTCGGTTTTCTCGCCAAGGTAGATGAGAAAAAGAAGCAAGAGACCAGCTAATGAGCGTGTTAAAATCGTCTAAAATCATGGAGGGATACTAGCGAAGAAAAGAAAAAAATTCTATGAATTCTCTCTTTATAGCGAGTCTAAATCATGGGCGTAGAAATTATTATTTACTCCAACACCTTTTATCTCTGCTAAGTTCTTTTCTAAGAAAGAAGCAAAATCGAGAGTATATTCAGAAATGTCTGTGACAATAATCAGCTTTTCTCCTTGAAACTCTTCAATGGAGCGCATGAGATAATCTTTGTTGTTTCCTCCATAGTTCTGGCAAAAAAGAGAAGAAATATTATTTTCTGTAAAATGCCCCGCCTGCTGCCTTTGAGAAAAACGCCACTGAGAATCGTAACTTCTTAGATCCAGAACACTTTCCCTCTCAAGACGAGTAAGCCATCTTTTTACCATCTTACCGCGAAAGCAGGACTGACTAAAATCCACATTTTTCATGCTGGCGCTGGTATCAATCCAAATGGCCAAATTGGCCCTCACGACTTCTTTCTCTTTTTCTTTTCGAGGTGAGCAAAAAAGAGAATAATGACTGCTTTCATCGCAATAAAGAATATCGGCCTCTTGATGATCTTCTCTTTTGGGAAAGGAGGGAGGGTCTTCTTCAAAAAGATAAAAATGAGATGAATCATTACTACTGAGAAGATGGCCTCGTGAAAAAAAGCGATGGTGCTGCAAACTCGCTTCATAAGGCGTCTCACTTAAGAAAATAACAAGAAGCTCTGAAGGTCTTCCTAAGAGAGAAGAAAAGGAGAGTATAAAACTACAATAAAAGAAAAAAGACTTTATCATAGTCGTTCAATTCGACTTTTTTGAAAAATACTTTAGCTAATTAAGGTTTAGATTAAAGGTCTCTTTAATAACCAAGGGGGTTAACCCAACGCAATAGATTATATAATAATATTGTGGCCGTTTAGGCATGAGAAAAAAACTCTACAAGGATAAAGTAAAATGCCCATCATATCCATGTTTTTTGGGATCGCTATTAAAATGTACTATAGAGAACATAACCCTCCTCATTTTCATGCCTACTAACCAAGGCCTTGAAGGTTTATTTGAAATTCAATCAGGAAAATTAATTGAAGGTAAATTCCCGCCAAAAGCATGTAAAATTATTAAGGAATGGAGCTTTGAACATCAAAAAGAATTACTAGAAGACTGGGATTTGGCCCAAAAGGGAAAGCAATTATTAAGAATACCAGGAGCAGACCAATGAGAAAAATTATAAATATTGTTGCTAGCGATTACACCATTTTATGCACCATTGATACTGGTGAAAAATTTAAATATGATATGAGCTTCGTAAAAAGAAGTAATCAAGAAATGATTTTACCCCTTAAAGATATTAATTTTTTAAAAAAAGTCTATATCGAGTTTGGCCCTCTTTCATGGCCAAATGGATATG
>CALDHR010000154.1 GCA_937898585.1 uncultured Oligoflexia bacterium | reverse complement strand
GCTGAAAAGAAAAAGAGATGAGAGTTTTTTTTATATTTTCGATGAGCTCTTTAGTGCTGTCATTGCAGAGATTTTAGCGTTAAAGAGAGTTCTTATAGAAAAAGTAAATATTCATCTCCATGAAATGAACTTTGCTCCTTTGGGGATTCGGGAAAAATTATTTTTTACTCTTTTGGGGCGTACCGAGGAGCAAAGTGTAGAAAAAATTGGTGAAAGGCTCAAAGGAAACCTTAAATTAGACTTAAATTTAGGGTATACTCAATTTCACGCTCAAAGCGAGGATTACCTTTTTTTTCTCAATGGACTAGACTTAAAACTCTTTGGTTCCTTGGGACAACAGAAGATGGCCTACATTGGCCTTAATTTGGCCTTTCTCGAGCTTTATTTGGCAGAAAGAAATATTTCCCCTTTGGTATTAATAGACGATTTCTCAGGGGAACTAGACCGCTATAAATGGAATTACTTAATGGATTATTTGCAAATGAGACCAGTGCAACTCATTATGACCACTGCTAATGAGGCCTTCTGCCATCAATTGGCCCAGCAATACGAAATGAAGGTTTTACGAGTTAAAGAAGGTGAGTTTTATTCTGGCCTTGAGGAGCGACAATGACGAGAGATAAAATAGGTGTTGAATATAGCGCCAACAAATTAACTCTATTAGAGGGATTAGAGGCCGTTCGAAAAAGACCCGGAATGTATATTGGTGATACGGGTGTTAAAGGACTCCATCATCTCGTCTATGAGATTGTAGACAACTCGGTAGATGAGGCCCTTGCAGGTCATTGCAGTGAAATTAAAATTATTATCCATCTGGATAACTCTATTAGTGTTGTAGATAACGGGCGAGGAATCCCTGTTGATATGAACGATAAAGAGGGGATTTCTGGTGTTGAGATGGTTTTTACCAAGCTTCACGCCGGAGGAAAATTTAACGAAGAAGAAGGGGCCTATAAAGTCTCTGGTGGTCTTCACGGTGTAGGCGCTGCTGTTGTTAATGCTCTTTCAAAATCAGTTAAAGTAGAAGTGCGCAAAAATAAAAAAATCTACGCCATGACTTTTAAAAAAGGAATCAAAGAAAAAGAGTTAGAAGTTATTGGTGAGCTAGAGGGAGGCAATGGAACTTCTGTTACCTTTCGCCCCGACGGGGATATTTTTGAAACAACGCAAATTAGATATGATATTTTGGCCAATCGTTTTAGTGGGCTTCGTTTAAAACTCAAAGACGAGCGCTCTGAAAAAGAAGATATTTTTTATTACGAAGGGGGAATTAAAGAGTTTGTTCTCTACCTCAATCGTTCAAAATCTTCTCTCCACAAAGAACCTATTTATTTAAGTGACTTGCGCGATGATTATGAAGTGGAGCTGGCCTTGCAATGGACAGAATCTTACAATGAAACCATCACGAGCTATGCCAATAACATCAATACTCCTCAGGGAGGAACCCACGTCTCTGGCCTTAAAACGGCCCTTACAAGAGTACTCAATAACTATGCCAAAGAAAGTGGGTTATTAAAAAATATAAAATTTAATTTAACAGGCGAAGATATGCGTGA
>CALDHR010000153.1 GCA_937898585.1 uncultured Oligoflexia bacterium | reverse complement strand
CCGATCCATCGAAGAGTTAAGGGTAGTGAGTTTTGTATAGTGGATTCAGGTGTGAGAAAAATACAGATTCAATTTAATGCCCACGATAAGAGTTTTCTCTACTTCTTTAAAGGAGACGAACTCTTTGCTTTAGAAAAAGTGAAGGATCAGCATAAAAATTGCCAGGATTATGCTGTCAATTCCTATGGAAAAAAAGTAACAGAAGTAAAACCTTTAAATCTTCCTAATCTACTTTATAAAATGATTACTTTTTCGAAAAACAGCAGTTTAATCCTCTGGCCTATCCATGGAAAAAAGAGTGTGTTGCCCGCCATTAAAGAGTATCGCATGTCTACTTGCAGAGGGATTCCCCGAAAGCGCTACAATGACTCTGTTTTCTTTGCTATTTCTCTCTACGGTGATGTTTATCGTGCCAAAGTTTATTATTTGAAGATCATCTTTGAAAAAGAAGAGAAAAAGTATAAGGATCTCAATGAATTTTATAGTAAAAGGCGAGTTTGTCAGTAAAAAAGTTAAAAATTTGTAATAAGTTGACCAAAACTGTGCTATACTAAACGCATCAAATAATCTTCACTCACTTAGGCAGTGGTTGGACGTCTCTTCTCGTTGAACGTATGTGGAAAGCGGCCTAGGGAGATCTACGAAAACGACGTTTTCGTAGGAGAAATGATCATGACAAAGTCACTTTTTAGCGCTGCAAAAATGGTTGCTGTGCCGGCCCTTTTGCTCTCTCTTACATCCTGTGGGGGAGGAAATCCAACCCAAAAACTCATCCGAGACGTCAGTCTTCAAAGTGAGTTGCAAAATGATGAGCTTTTAGTCAAAACATCAGCTCAATTTTGGCTGGGTAACCTCACTCTTCCTAGTTTTTCAATCCCTCTTAAAAACTACTTTTCGCAAAGTGGTGATTTGTACGGGGAGATTACTTTCACTCCTACAATGGAACGTGCTAACGAAGTGGAGTTTTGGGTAAACTTATCTAAGACAATGCGAACAGAAGCACAAGATGCTCTTCTTCCCAACGGTGAAGCGATTCCCGTTGAAGGAATTATCGGCGCTCCCGTTTATCAATTAAACGTGGATAAATTGAAATCAAAAGTCTATATGGCCCTTGATGATAGTGCGACAATGGGAGGGATGGCCCTTGGTATTCCCCTTATTAAGTATTTAAGAAAGTGGTTAGACGGTAGTATGTTTTATAACTTTAACTTGAAGATTTTCACTGGTTCAGTGGGGATTTATACAGGT
>CALDHR010000152.1 GCA_937898585.1 uncultured Oligoflexia bacterium | reverse complement strand
ATAATGGGCCTCAAATGCGGGCAGAGCTCTTTAGAAATTATTTGAGCAACCTTCCTGCGGAACATGAATTTATCCCCATCAGAACTCCCAACAAAAATGCCCATATCGAATCATTTTTTTCCATTTACGATAAACATATGCAGGAGCAGTACTTTTGGACTCTGCGAGATGCTTATCACTGGACAATCGAATTTATGGATTTTTAGAATCATGACCGAATTCACGGCAGTCTTGGCATGAGTCCTAAGGAGTTTTCATTGAAAAAAGAGCTGCACGGTCAGGAAAAATTCATCCAATCCATTTAGATAAGAGTTGTCCGGAAAATAAGGGGTTGACCCGGTTCTAGTCTACTGGATTAGGACCCCATTTCTTGTTTAACTATACATTTCTATGTCAATTTTAGATAATTGACATAGAAATGTATAGTTATTAATGTTATGCTCTTTCTATGTCGATAACTGAGATATGACATAGGAATGTTTAATGAAGAAAGAACTTTTAGAAGTGCTTAAGGAAAACTATAAAAATAAAGCTTTTACCTCCAAAGAGGCCAAAGAATTAAAAGTTTCAAGAGGGCTTCTCGGCCATTATATTAGAAGGGGCAAATTAAAGCGTATTGGACATGGTCTTTATATTTTTCCAGACTATGATGCTGACGAAGAATTTCAGTTTTCGGATATGGCCTTGCTTGCAAAGCGTTCAAAGGGGGCCGTTATTTGTCTTATTTCTGCACTGTCTTATTGGGATTTAACTGATCATATTCCTAGAGAGTTCTGGTTAGCAATTCCCAATAATTGCAGTTTTTTTAAACACACAGAACCCATTCGCTTTATAAGACCTCGTGATCTGACAACCGGAATAATCGAAAAAGTAATTGCAGGAGAAACAATTAAAATTACGGACCGTGAAAGAAGCATCTGTGATGCTTTTAAACATCTTGATTTAGAGTCAGCAATTACATGTTTGCGAATGTACCTTGAGCAAGACAAAGAAAAAATCTTAGTAAAAAAATTACTTGATATGGCCAAAAAGCTAAAAGTTAAATTACTTCTGAAGGTTATTGATGATGTTTTAACTGCCCAGGCCCGAGAATATCCTGCCTTAAAAGATAAGGCCTATTATGATGCCTTAAATTGGTTTTCTGAAGACGAAAAACAAAAAGTGGAGGGGAAATGAAGTTAGAGTCGATTAAAGATAGATTAAATAATATTGCAAAAATGAAGAATGTCCCTGTGACTGCACTTTATAAAGAATTAAGTTTTGAGCGATTCTTAGCGAGGGTGTTGACCTCTCGTTATCGCGATAAACTTAGAGGCTGTCCATAAATCATTTTTGAATAGTTTTTTTATCAAATAAGAAAGGTGACTCAATGGGTAGCATTTTGTAAAAAATGCTTGCAATAAACACCAAGGAGTCCACTGTATGAGTACATCTAAGTTCTTTTTATATCCAGAGAAAATATGGCCTGAATTTGAAGAAATTGCATTGAGAATGACTCCTGTTTCAAAAAGAGGTCGTCCTAGAGCGAGTTTGAAGAAAATTTTCTTTGCTATTGCGTATGTATTAAAGACAGGAATTCCTTGGAAGTTATTACCTAAAGATTACCAAATTTCTGCGTCAACAGCTCATCATTACCATATGATTTGGAGTGAAAAAGGAGCTTATGCTGAACTATGGAATCATCAATTGACTTTTCTTGAAGAAGAAAAAGTTCTGACAAAAAAAATTCAAATGATCGATTGTTCTTTGAGCAAATCTCGTTATGGAGGAGAAAAGACAGGACGAAATCCCACTGACCGAGGAAAAAAAGGAACAAAACGCTCTATTTTAATTACCCAGGAGGGAATTCCCATCGCGATAGCGGTAGCAGAGGCCAATCAAATTAAGACTTCGCAGAAGGTTAAGATTCTTGCAGATAAGGCCTATATTGGAATTATTCCTCGTCAAAAAAATTACAAAATATGCACTCCTCTGAGAAAAAATATGAAAGCAAAATATTTATCGAGAGATTACCGAAAACGATGGGCCGTAGAAAGAACTTTAAGTTGGCAAAATAATTTTTCAAGAATTGCTTCTCGTCGAGAAAGATCTTTTCGCTCTTACATGGGAATGTTAACTCTTTCTTGCTGCTTTATTTGTTATAAAATTGCTAGCTTTTGGTTGGGCGATTGAATTTTAGGACAGCCTCTTAATGATTTTTGCTTAAATTTTTTCCTAATATTTTCGAGAGATAAAACTGAGGTTTTGTAGACGGAAGTCTTTCTTGGTCTATTTTTCATTCTCCGGCCTTAGAGGTTTCGAGTCTAAATGGGGGGGGCAAAAAGTTGGATGAAGAGGTGAGAAGTATTCTACTTGCCACGCTTGAGTTTTTTTTGCTTGAGCACTAGTTGCCATATCCCAAGGAGGATAAACTCTTAAGGCCCTCTTCCCACCAATCTTTTCTTTTGAAATAATATTTTTTTTCAGAAGAATATCTTTAGGGAAAATAAAGTGACCCGAGGAATCCTGAGATTGCACATAAATCATAAAAAAATCAAATGAGTCACGATAGTCAAAGGGACGAATGGGAGATCTTTCGTCATCTCTTTGCCAGAAAGTCACGAACTGACCGCTTTTTTTTGGTGTTTTCTTACCTTCGCGAAATATAAAGTTGAAATGATCAGTGAAAAGGTAATATCCCTTATATTCTAAAGCATTTTCATCTTTTATTACTTTTGTAAGAATGAAATCATGTGGCGTTTGAAAGTTTTCAAGCATCTTAATCTACTTTAGTTAAAATATTTTTCATTAATTTATCTGCCACATCAACTCTATGTTTTTTCCAAGAATCCTTATCAAAACCATTTTGTAGGTCTGTTAAATAGGCCCATTCTTCCAGAGGTTTTGTATGCTCTGTCATGGCAGTTTCCCAGATTTTAGCAAACTTTTTAAGACTTACCGTTTTTCCTGCTCTCCAAAGTTTGTGGGCCTCAAGAAAAGCAATGGCGCCAAATTTAAATCTATGATGAGTTAGATCTTGTAGTTTTTGAATAAGTTCTTTATTTGTGCTTTTAAAATCATTAAACAGCAATAAGTCATCTTCTGAATATTTTTCTTTAAATGGTTCAAAGGAAATAATTTTAGAACGATAAATGATGGGAAGTGGTTTTCTCTTAGTTGTTAAAAATAAGTAAATTTTATCCAGAAGATAGCTTTTACTTTCAATGTCACTAGTCTTTGATAATTCACCATTTAATTTTTCTATGTGAATTTGAAATGGAATTTTCAAACTTCGACAAATCATCTTGATTTCCGTCATGTTTAAATAATTCATTTCGTCTCTAGAAATATCTTTTTTCATAAACTTTCTTCTCATCTGCACCCAGTGATTTTTTTTATAAGTATGACCTGCAATTTGTATTTCATTTTCATCTTCAGAAAAGCCATTTTTTAAATAAAAACTCTTTGCCTTCTCATTAGAGGGCCTTGTGCTTAAAAAGACTTCTTGGAGGTTTTCTATCCTCTCAAAACCTTTTTCTATAAGTTTTTGCGCTAGCCCTTGGCGACGATATTCATTATCAACGGCCAAAGCTGTAATTCTATACTGTCCCTTTTCAAATTCAGGAATAGAGAGAAAAGATGTGTATCCAATGGTTTTATTGTTTTCATTTAAGGCCTGGATAGTTAAGACAGAAGCTTTTTGAAAATAGGCCAACTTTTCAGCTGGATACTGAGATAAGTCAATATTAAAATGACTTGAAATCATTCCTTTCATCACTTCCTCGATTTCTTTCCAATCATTTTTTTCGAAAGCATCTTTAAGGGGGGCCATATATTGATCCTCGTGAATAATTTCTGGATTTTTTCTTATGAAATCCATCTCAACTTCTTGGAAAGAATTAATTCCTAGTTGGGATAGATTTTTAAGCTCAGCAATATAGTCACTTGTGAACATCGTGTTTTTTGTTATTTTAAATTTCATTTTTTATTTCTTCTTTCGATAAATTTTTTATATTTTTGTGAGAGCAAGGGAAGTTCTTCTTCCATAAAATCACAGTAATTTTGTATGTCTTGAAGACTTGTGGTTTTGTTGATTTTTTTCTTCTCAACTCCATTTAAAATAGATCGTAATTTATCTATTTCATTTTTTTTCTGGGCCAAAACTTCACTCCACATATTATTTTTTATCCGATAGAGTTGGGCGTTTTGACCTATTTCATAAAATTTCTCAATGGCCCCAAATTGAATGAGTTTTCGTAGCTCAACACTCGCTGTACTCTTGCTTATTTTGACTTCATTAATAATATCCTTCATCTCAAAATTTTTGTTTTCCCATAAGAAGAGGCCAAAAATAAGTCCAAAGGTTTTACTTAGACCAATTTCAGAGAAATAAAGTGAAACTTGACCGAGAAAATTTTTTTTATTTATATTCTCCATGAAATTAAATCCTTCTTGTTCGGAACAATCCGAATTTGTAGCACACTCTAAAAATAAACGCAATGCGTTTTTTGTTTTTCATGAGATTAAATGTAAAAGAGTAAGATTACTGGTATGTGGTATGTTATGATTTTTTCTTATTTTGATGCTTAAATGGTGGTATTTATGATTTTTGATCTGTCGTCTTATAAAAATATTAATTTAAAAAATGAACTTCTTTCAGGCCTAACCGTTGCTCTGGCCCTTGTCCCAGAAGCTGTTGCTTTTGCTTTTGTTGCAGGCGTTACACCGCTTACAGGTCTTTATGCCGCTTTTATTGTTTGTCTCATTACCTCGCTCTTCGGGGGCCGCCCAGGCATGATTTCTGGTGCCACAGGGGCGCTCGCTGTTGTGATGGCCTCACTTGTGATGCAACATGGTGTTGAATATTTATTTGCCACCGTTGTTTTAATGGGAATTTTACAGATTATTTTTGGAATCTTTAGGCTGGGAAAATTTATTCGTTTAGTACCACAACCTGTGATTTATGGTTTTGTAAATGGTCTTGCTATTGTGATTTTCTTGGCCCAATTTGGCCAGTTTAAAGAGAAGTCTGCATCGGGTGAACTTAACTGGATTGCTGATTCTGCTCTTTATACCATGTTGGCCCTTATCGCTCTCGCTATGCTGGTAATTTATTTTTTGCCAAAGATAACAAAATCATTTCCCGCACCCCTCGCTGGAATCCTTGTGGTAACTGCCATTGTTTTAGGGTTTGATATTGACACAAAAAGTGTAGGAGATTTGGCCTCCATCAAAGGAGGTTTTCCTTCTTTTCATTTTCCTAGTGTTCCCTTTAATTTCGAAACATTAAAAATTATATTTCCTTATTCTTTAATCTTGGCCGGAGTTGGCCTTATTGAATCGCTTCTGACCTTAACTTTAATTGATGAACTCACCGAGACCCGCGGAAGCGGAAACAAAGAGTGCGTTGCTCAAGGAGCTTCCAATATTGTAACAGGATTTTTTGGAGGAATGGGCGGATGTGCCATGATAGGGCAGAGTATTATCAATGTCACTTCAGGCGGAAGAAGCCGTGTCTCAGGCATCATGGCGGCCACTTCTCTTTTATTATTTATTCTTTTTGGCTCAACTCTCATCGAAAGAGTTCCCGTTGCGGCCTTAGTAGGAGTCATGTTTATGGTCTGTATTGGCACCTTTGAATGGGCCAGTTTTAAAATTTGGAAAAAAATTCCAAAGTCTGATTTTCTGGTTATTCTTTTAGTGACACTCTTAACTGTTCTCTTTGATTTGGCCATTGGGGTTATTGCAGGGGTTATTGTTGCTGCGCTGATTTTTGCGTGGGAAAATGCTGTTCGAATTAGGGCCAAGACCTACATGGATAAAGACGGGGTTAAGCATTATGACATAATAGGACCACTTTTCTTTGCTTCCACAACCCATTTTTTAGAAAAATTTGAACCCCAAAAAGATCCTCTTGAGAGCATTGTTGATTTTAAAGAGTCAAGAGTTTTTGATCATAGTGGGATCGATACCATTCAGAAACTAGCAGATCGCTATAGCAAGATTGGCAAAACAATTAGGTTTCGTCATTTAAGTAAAGACTGTCGCAAAATTTTAGATAAAGCAGGAGTTGTCATTGAAATTAATAAAGATGAAGATCCTGATTATGCTGTGGCCGTTGATGAAATAAGTTGAAGATGAGAAAATTATAAGATTTTTTTATTAACTCTTTATCTTTTTGAGTTTAAAATTTTGTAATGAAGATACTTTTTATTACAATTCTTTCTTTTTCTCTTCAGGCCAATTTAGTCCTTAAAAATCCTCTTGATTTAGAGAGAGAAGAATTAGATGTCTACGAGAAATTAGAAATTCCATCTCATCAGCTTGATGCCTTGTTTGAAGCAGAGGGGAAGAAGAAAGTAAAAAGAGAGTTTGCTCATCCCCGCATAAATAAATCACAAGAAAAGACTGATAAAGAATCTTGTTCATCATTTGATTTAAGAAAATTATACCCCGCCGTTAAAGATCAAGGAGAACTGAGTAATTGCTGGAGTTATGCCAGTGCTGACTTATTGAGAGGGCCTCTGGCCAAAAAATATTCTTATTTGAGATTTTTTGGTCTCTCTAGCTTAGATATGGTTTGCTCGCGCTCTTATAATCGAGGAGCGAGTGCTGAGGAAGTGATGAAAAATCTAAAGGAAATTCAAAAAAGAGGTGTTTGTCTCGATCGAGATATGCTTGAAGTTAAGAGTAGATTAACAGAGAGGCAGCTGAGAGATCTTTTTAGAGAAAACAAAAAATTTGTAAAAAAATATGATGAGAAGGCCTTGCAGAAAAGAGGCCATCGCAAAAAAAGAGTTGATGGATGTAGTTTTGTCATGGAGCTGAATCAACAAAGAATGCAAGTTGTTGACGAGTTACTTCCTCTATTAGAAAAAGAGAATGAGGGAAATAAAGTTAAAGTTATTGATAAACAGGAATTAAAAAAGAGTGAACATTTAGATGAATTGTTAACAACATTAATGGAAGGAAGCAACAGTGTTGAGGAATTTATTAAAAAAGTTAATTCTGTGGGAGATTGTGAAAAGAAAAGGATAGGAGGAGAAAACTCAAATATAGCACCTGGTTTCTTTAGTTCTCTAGGAGAACCGTCACATGAAGAAATCCATCCTGATTCAGAAGAAGGACGAGAAAAATTTATCAAAGAGATGCAGTTTGCTTCAAAACAAAAACAACCAATTTCTCTTTTTATTTTTTCAGGTGATTTTATGAATTTTCAAGAGACGGGGAAAAAGCAATCAAAACAGCAAGGTGGTCACATGGTCCTTGGGATTGCAAGAAAGTTTGATGAAAAAAATAAGCGATGTTTGGTTTATGTGCGTAACTCCTGGGGAGAAGAGGGTAGCAAAGATTTCTCTGGCTGGTATGACGAAGAGGATCTTTTTGATTATGTCTACGGAACGCTACAGTTTAACCTCAGTTCGGGATAAACGTCGAATTTCTTCGTCTCCTACAGTCGCTAGTCGCTGCGACGTATAGGAAATACGACTCGCTCCTAGCTTCTTTGTCCACTTGAACTTCTCGTTTCTACCAAACTGAGGCGTGGATACTATCTAGGAGGGATATTTAATTCTGAACTCAGGTAGTTTAAGAAAGAAAATGGGGGAGAAAAATGAAAAATGTTCTCATTATCAATGCTCATCAGACCTATTCTTTTTCGGAAGGGAAGTTAACAAGATCATTGATTGAAAAAATGGAAGCAAAGTTAAAAAGTAAAAAGTATGAGCTGGAACATTCTCTTGTCTCAAAAGAATACAAGATAGATGATGAGGTGAAAAAACATTTGTGGGCCGATGTTATTATTCTTCAATCACCCGTTCACTGGATGGGAGTTCCCTGGATGGCCAAAAAATATATTGATGAAGTTTCCTCTGCTGGAACGAAAGGTCTTTTTTGTCACGGAGATGGTCGATCAACACCAGATCCTAAAAAAAATTATGGCGGAGGAGGTGTTTTAAATAGGAAAAAATATATGCTTTCTTTGACCTTTAATGCACCTAAAGAGGCCTTTAATAATGAAAGTGAATATCTCTTTAGAGGGAAAAGTGTTGATGATCTCTGGTTCCCACAACATATGGTATATCGATTTTTTGGAATGACACCCATTGAAACTTTTGTTTGTCATGATGTAATGAAAAATCCAGAAATAGAAAATGATTTTAAAAGACTAGAAGAGCATTTAGATAAATATTTTTAGTGTTTATGACGACCAAGTGGTGGAAGGGATATTTTATCTTGTGACTGCTTTTTGATGTAGTGCAAGACAACCTCTGAGATAATAAGAGGTTCTTTTTTTGAAGAAGCTGCTGATAGATATTGCGCCGGGAAATTATCTCCTCCGTTAAAAAGATAATCTGTTAGAGCAAAAGTGTAATCTTTTTCTGGTTGAATCTTTTCACCATTCATCATTTTAATGGATTGAATTTCTATTAATTCTTTATTTTTTTTGTATTCTAGTGTGAGGCCAGAGAGATGAGGAAACATAGGATTTTCTTTGTGAATATATTCATTAAAGATACTTTTAAAAAGACTTTTTAAGTTTTTTCCTTTTATCTTTGTGAGAATAACTCTGTTCACAAAGGGTAGCTCTTGAGAAATCATGGCCTTAGAGATAGAGACAGGAGAAGAATATTTTTTATTTCCTCGTATGGCACCACCATTAATCATCGCGATATCTGCTTGATAATAATCGCGAAAAGTATCGGCGATAAAACTAGCAAAGCGAGATTCTTTGAAACGCACTAGACTAGAGAGGGTATCAAAACTATCCATAATCGTAAGAATAGTATCGTAGAGCTTACCTTTATTATTGACGAGGTATTGATTCATTTTTTCATGCAAATCTTTGTCAGGAGAGAATTTTTTTGTTGAAACTAAAGAAGACTCCCAGTGAGAAAAAGAAACTTTTTTTTCTTTTTTCTTTAGGTTTGCCGTAACAAGACCAATATATTCTCCATCAACACCGGCCTTCACAACCAGAGTTGACCCAATTTCTTTTATGACAGCAGTATGATCGTGTCCTCCTAAGATGAGGTTGATATCGGGAACACTTCTCGCCAGTAAAACATCTTCTCTTACTTCTTGATGAGTATAGGCAACAATAAATTGAGCACCTTTGTTTTTAAGTGCTTTTACAGTTCGCTCAGCAAAAGAGGTTTCATCTTCAAATGATAAATCCTCTGAGTTAGAAAGATCTTTTGTGTCTTTTGTCAGCACGGAGAAAAAACCAACTTTAATACCTGAGATTTCTTTAATGACATATTTTTTTTTAAAAAGATCTCTGTTCTTTGAATCCTTAATATTACCTGCCAGCCAAGTATGTTTTGATTTTTTTAGGCATTCAACAAGAGGCGAAGTTCCTTCATCAAATTCATGATTGCCAAAAACAGCAAAATCAAGAGAGAGTTGGTTGAAAAATTCAATAGTTTTTGGACAGCTTAATGTCAATAAATCAACATAGCTTGGAAAAAGGTCCCCTCCAAAACTAGCAATGGCATTGTTCTTTTCTTTTTTGATGATATCAATGGCCTGCTTAATTCCCGGAAGACCGTTAGAGCGAGGTCCCGTATGGAGCTGGTAGAGATCGTTAAAATGAATAAAATGAAGAGAGGTCTCTTTTGAATGTACGGATAAGGGGAAAAAGAGAGCAGGGATTAAGATAAGAAGAGGAAGAATTTCTTTTATCATCAATAAATCTCGTTTTTTATGAAAGGATAGTTTTTATTGTAGAAGATGAGGCCAACCATAGGCAATTTAAAATTAAGTAGCATATTTTTTTTATCTACTTTTTTTTGAAAAACTTAGGATAGGCAGATTGAAAATAGCGAGATGTGATCATGTTAAAAATATTCTTCCCACTATCCAATTGAATATCTTGAGTTGTGTCTTCAATTAGACCGTTTTGAATGGAGGACTCAATTTCCTCAATCCCAGGATCATTATTTCCACTATTATCGTCGCTATCTTCAGCAAGCCCAAAGTCAAAGTTAAAATCATCTCCTATCTCTTCAGCATCTATTTCCTCTTCGCCGATCTTTAGATTGCCACTTGATTGAAGAGGTGCTTTTTCTTCCACTGAATCATTTTCTTTCTTCGCTTCTTCGTCTTTTTTTACTTTGTCACCAAGAAGTTCTCCTCCCATCTTTTCAAGATCAGAATTTGTCATTCCGGCCTTCATGACGCTGTCTTTTGTGTTTTTGAGGAGCTTTGCTTTCATTTTTTGCTCTAGCTCATTGTAATTGAGAGGAGAGAGTCCTCCTTTTTTTCTTTCGCTATTAACTTCTTTTTGTCCTTCTTTCTTTAATTTATTGAGTTTTGCGGCAAATCGGCCAAGCATTCCCGCTGAAGTTGATGCTTGATTAAAATTTCCATTATAAAGAGAGTTTTGAGTTGATGCTGTTAACATAGAGGCACTATTTAAAGAAGATGTTCCTTGTCCAAGATTGTAATCAAGAGACTTATTGGTAATCATTTTATTGTTACAGCTATTATCTTTTAAACAAGTGCATTTTGAATCAATTTCTACTCTCCCTGAACTAACTCGCTTAATACATATCTTTTTTGTTTTCACAGAATTGAGAGCATTTTTTTCGGCCTGTGCGGCACTGGGAGGAATATAGCTGTATTCTTCAAGTTCCGTAAAACTACTTTGAAAAGCAGCAACGTCGCGTCTTCGAGCAAGCATCTTTTCCATCTTGCGGAGATAATCAATTCTTTCATTAAGTCTTTTAATTTGTGAAGGAATAAGTTTAAAGGCCATAACACCTACAAGAGCGGCCACAACGCTAAAGAAAATAGATCGAGTATAGGGTAGTCCCATCACTTTAGAAAATATTTTATTTTTGAAGAGTAAATAGCCAGCAGCAAGCCCTAGAAGAGCAGCGCCACCCATCCCAATAATTTTACCAAAAGCAATAGGCTGCGATAAATCTTTTTGTTCAAGCTCATCTTCTCCTAAATCTGAAGAAGAACTTTCTTTTGCTTTTTCTTCTTCTTCTTTCCCACTATCATTGTCATTAACAGCATTTTTTGCTGCATCTGTCACAGTATCAAGAGCATAGGCCTCGGGAATATCCAGTGCTTTCATAAATTTTTTAATAAAATGAGATGTTACAGGAGGAATTGAAACATCTGTTTCTTTACTACTACCGCGTGATGTTTTGCTACCACACTTGAAAACGGTGTAAGGTCTTATTTTTGGTTTTAGTTCTGGTTTTACAAGAGAGATCGTGTACAGAACACTTTCAATATAGCCAAGAACGGCCGAAAGGGTGTAGGCCGAGAAGGCCGCAATCATGATTTTTCTTTTATTGTCTGTAACTTTTTTATATTCTTGAATCTTTACTTTAAGTTTACCGATTTGTTCAATCTGAGCATCATATTCACCATATTTATTCACCGTCATACTATCAGTGGCCACATGTTTGTATTTGACGAAAGTATAGATCTCTGTTCCAAAATACATCAAACTTGTAATGAGAAAGAGGGTAGCAGAAAAAACTTTTTTATTGCGAAGTGTGTTGCCTTTTTTTCCTTTTTTTTCTTCTTTTCCCTTAGCTTCTTTTTCAGCTCCACCATCTTCTTTGGTTACCTCTGAAAGAGTGCTGGATGCTCCTCCAAACATTTTTGTGAGACCACCAAGAGAGACTCCGCCTTTACCACTTAAAATAGAGTCTACATTAACAAGACAACCGGCCGCATAGGCCACACCAACAAGACTGACAGAAATAATGAGAATATAATTTAACGCCGTTGTAACGCGATCATTTGTATCTTCTTCAAACTCTCGAAGTTCCACAACATCTTGCTTTTCATTAGAAGAAGATTCACCTCCATCATAATCGGCCAAGACCTGAGTAGAAAAGAGGATAAATGAAAGAAAAAAAGTAATAATTTTATTCGGCCACATATTCTAATAACCTTCCTTGACTATTTGCTCTCTGCATTGCTTTTTCTACCATTTGGAAAATTTGATTCTTGGCAGAACCAATATCTTTTCCCGCTCCTTGGTAGTTGAGAACATTAGGATCTTGTGGTCCTTGTTTTTTATTCTGATCAAAAAAATCTTTATAAGGGTTATCAGGAGTATTGTTTTGATTTCCATTATTGGCGCCACCATAAGTCACGCCAGCACCTCCGCCCCCTTTGTAGAGAACTTCACTGCTTCCAGGAGCATTGTTAGGAGGTGGTGCTTTATCACTTCCAGGAGCATCGCCAATTCCAGGAGATCCAACTCCGCCAGCTCCAGCTCCGCCACCTCCGCCGCCACCAACACCGCCACCTTTTACACTGGCACCCATTCCCGTTTGTCCCTCGATATCTCCTTCACCTTTATCTACATAGTTAGAGCCAACACCTGAAGAGTAGTCGCCTAGTTTTCCACTGTTATTTTTTGAATTTCCAGCGGCGGAATTTTTTCCATTTTCATCAGATCCACTTGATCCAATACTGGTATTGCCAAAACCTCCTCCGACAGAAAATGTTTGTTCTTTAAGGGCCAGTTCTTTGAGTTCTTCGCTGGTACATTTAGGATCATTAGGAAATTCTTTACAGAGTTCTACTTTTTCGTCTTTCTTTTTTCCTAGCGCCGCACTTTTTTCTTTTGATGTTTTTTTCTTTAAATCATCGATAGTATCATCAATCTTGTTGGCCTGACTGAGAAGCATTCCACCGGCGGCGGCCTGAGTGGCGCCTTCAATCCCGCTTTGCATAGAAATCATATTAGCAATATTTTTCACTTGTTTATTTTCACTAGGCAAGAAGACATCTTCTCCTACTTCGTCCATGGATTCATCACATAATTGAATAGTGCTAATATTAATATAGTTTTGAAAGTTTTCATCAAGTTCTGAGGCACTGGGAGAATTTACGGACGCTGCGTTCCAACTACTTTCGATAGTATTTTCTCGTTGAGATGCTTGTAATCTTGTCGTTGAGGTTGAAGGAGGGTTAACAGACTGCATTGGTTGTATGTTGGTGCTAGTATTTGTACGTATTGCGTTCTTAAGATTAGTATAATAGTTTGCTATTGCATTAAAGTAGGCCTTTTCAACTTGATCAATTTTTTCAAGAGCTATTTCTAATTCTTTTTCTGCTTCATCATATTTTGCAACTTTTCCCGTGCAATAGTTAACAAGAGTTTTTCGACTTGGATAGCTTCGGATGACGGCCTGAAGGGATCCTGCTTTAGCAAGCTTTGCACCTGCTTTGGCCATGGCAGCATGAGATTGTCGTTGAACTTGCGATTTTAAATTTTCTAAATAAACAGTAGGGTCTTCATGGTTGGCCTTTTGAGCAGAAAGATCTGCTTTAATTTGACCATCTTGCATATAGAGATTTGTTCCTTGATCGACTCCCATCTCCACTAAAATAAAGCGATCCATGGTGGAAATTAAGCTTTCGCATTTGCCGTAACTTTGCGTCTCTGCGTGAGAAATACATTTCATTCCCCCACTCATCATCATCATTTGCATCATGGAGTTCATTCCGCCCATGCCACCAGAGGCGCCGCCGCCCATCCCTCCCATCCCACCCATGCCACCTCCCATGCCTCCACTCATCATCATGAGCATAGCGCCTTGAGAAGTTTTGACTTGTCCGCCAACAACGTCTGGATCATAATGAAGAAGGGCATGAAAAGCGGCACACTTTCTTGAAAAATAAAAAAAATCCACCATTTTCATAGACCAAGAAAAACTCAAATCGCCGAGTTTCCCGTATGAATTTGTCTTAAAAGTATGATCATCTTGTGTATTATTGTAACTGCCTAAACTTTGAATATTCTTTTGCACATCTTCGTCAAATTTTTTAAAAAGAGCTTTCATTTCTCTATCGATATCGCGATAACTCATATCCACGAGTTTATTCCATGCTGCTTTATAGGAGGATTTAGTAAAGAGATCGGTATGCCTTCCGGCCTTTAAATCTTGTTTAAAGCTATTCCCCCAAATACGCTGGCAAAGAGCGATTTTGCTGCTGTAACTGGAAGATCCACCGGTTCCTCCACCTCCGCCGCCCATCATCCCCATTCCCATTCCCATCCCCATCATTCCCATACCACCCATCATTCCACCTGTGCTTGCAGGAGGGGGCGCTGCGGGAGGAGGAGTTGATGTTCCTCTTGATGAAGAGCTACTGGCCATGCTTTCTAGCTCCTGCTCTGATAAATAATTTTCATCTGTTTTTTGGGCGGGAACAAATTCTGGATAATCAAAAAACTTTCCGCCAGCGGCCATGCCTTTTATGGAGAGAGTATAGAAGAAGTATAGGAGAATAAAAAAAGACCTTTTCATAAAACCAACCATTCCTTGATGGGAAATTACTAAAAACTTTGTTATCGCTTATCTGTAATCGGATAAATAAAAAGAAAGCTGAGGGTTAATTCATGAAAGATTGTTTAGTAGGCAAAAATATAAAAGTAAAAATAACTTCTTTTGGTCCCCATGGAGAAGGGAAAGGTGAAGCATTTGAGAGAAAAATTTTCATCAAGAATGCTTTGATGGGAGAAGTTCACGATGTGGAAATTATTAAGACATCTTATGACTATCTTATTGGAAAATCGCTTTCTCTTGAAAAAGAATCAGTTTCTTCTTACCGCGTAAGAGCAGAAGAGATAGCTTGTTCTTATTATGGTCGTTGTGGTGGATGCCAGTTGATGCATATGACAAAAGAAGGACAACATCATTTGAAAGAAGAAATGGTGAGAAATTCATTTCATGAAAAAAAATTAACTATTTCTCTAGATGCTATAGGGGCATCACCTCTTTTTCATCAGTATCGCAATAAAGTTCAGCTTCCTATTTCTTTATCGCGTGAACAAAAAATGGTTATTGGCCCTTTTAGGCAAAACAGTAATGACGTTGTAGATATTGCAAGCTGCCTTATTCATCAACAAATAGGAGATGATGCTTTTAAAAAAATTAAAACACTTTTACAGAATATATGGCCAGAGGATAAAGTATCCCATCTTAAACATCTTCATTTAAGAACATCAGAAAAAGAAAAAAAAGTACTTGTTTGTCTAGTGGGCCGTGATTCTTATATTGAAGTAAAAGAAATACTTCATCGGCTATGGAGTGCTTTAAAGAAAGAGAATGTTATTGCAGGTCTTTTTTATAATCATAATGAGAGCGATTATAATGCTGTTTTTTCTTCAAATTTTCATCATGTAGGCGGACAAAAAGTTATTCAAGAGAGAGTGCTAGATAAAGATTTTTCTTTATCGTGTGAATCTTTTTTTCAAGTCAATCGACTTCAGGCAGAACTCATTTATAGTGAACTGATAGAGGATTTGAATCTACAGAAAAGCGATGTTGTCTTTGATGCTTTTTGCGGCATTGGTACAATTTCACTTCTCTTGGCGGAGAAAGTTTCAAAGGTTTACGGCGTAGAAATTATTGAACAGGCCATTAATAATGCGCGAGAAAATGCACGTCTCAATGCTGTTCAAAATTGTGAATTTATTTGCGGCAAAGCAGAGGAGTGTG
The DNA here is from genome assembly GCA_937898585.1 of uncultured Oligoflexia bacterium. Lineage (GTDB taxonomy): Bacteria > Bdellovibrionota > Bacteriovoracia > Bacteriovoracales > Bacteriovoracaceae > CALDHR01. Next base: position 12,389 of record CALDHR010000152.1, on the reverse strand, counting down.
ATTATTTGGCAGAGAAGGCCACTGTTTTAGTAGTTAATCCTCCAAGAAAAGGGCTTGATAAAAAAATGGTTCAGTTTATTGCTCGTTCTCATAAAATCAAAAAAATGGTTTATATCTCTTGTAATCCTGCAACACTCGCTCGCGATGTGAGCATGCTAAAAAAAATGTGTGAAGAAAAGAAAAGGCCGTTTACCATCAAAAAAGTTAAACCCTTTGATATGTTTCCCCAAACGGCCCATGTAGAGACTCTTTGTTCTTTAGAGTTTTAGCTAGAGTTTTAATTGAAACTGAACAGTCTGCTCTCCATCATCTTGGTTTTTAATCCAGTTCATTCCAATTGTAATATCGTGTAAATGGAAGGCCAGGATATTAAAATCAAGACCGACACCATATTGATGATAGCTTTTTTTAATGTTGAGTTCATCAATATTGTAATTGAGTTGTGTCCAGAAGAGAGAAGGAGATAGGCGGTGTAATGAAAAAGGAAAAACACTAAAGTAGAGATGAGTATCAAAAACAGAGCGGGCCTGCAATCCAATGCGCCCTCCTTGGATAAGAGGATTTTCTTGAGAAAAACGATAGGCGTAGATTTTTTTTCCAATATAGGGAATAGAATTTTGATGATTGAGAAGATTTTCTCCTAGATCAAATTGTCCTGACTTTGCCCATGTGTAATTGGTTTCATAGGTAAAGTAATTATGGGTGAGAAAGTTGAATTCACCTGAAGCATAAAGGTTGAAATCATTTCCTCTTTTTCGTTGAAGAAATTCTACGGCAGATTTAGTGCTATTATAGGAGTATAAATTTAGAGGATAACTTTTATGATAATTAAGGTTTAGTGAAGCATAGATTTGCCCCTCACTCTCCTTATTTCCATTGGTGTAATCTTTTGAATCGTAAAAATATCCCAATTTTGGTCCAAAAGTAGAATCATTTTTTTGATAGAAAGGATAGGTGAGAAGGGCCACCGAATTATTAGAAGTATAAAGTGGTCTTTTTTTGTATTCGTGATTGATTAAAAAACTGATGGGATAGACAAAATTATTATAGGCAATTTTAAAGCGATCTTCATCATCTGCACTGGTGTGAGCATATTGAAGAGAAAGAGAGTTGCTGATGAGAGGATCAACAAAGTTAATGTCTGCGGTTGTTGTTGTGCCACTTGAAGTAGAATTTATATAATTAAAAGACCATTTTTCATATTTTAAATCAAGGAGAGGGGAGTATTTTTTTTCAGGAAGAGAGTTCTTTTCTTCTCGAAGATTATCGAAGAGATGAAAAGAGTCTTCTTTTTCAAAGTCATAGCGAACATTATAAGGCCAAGAAATCTTGCGTTCTTGAGATGCTTTTGCCAGCTTATATTGATAACCGTTCTCTGAGATCTCAGCGACTAAAAACTCACCATTTTTGAGGGCCACAGCATCAATGATAGCGTCTGAGGCAAGAGGGCGAGAGATTTGATTTGTGTCTATATCATAACGGTAAAGAGTAGAGCCAAATTGCGAGTTAGCAATAAAGTAGAGCTGCCTTTCTTCTTCGCGAATATCGGTGATAAAAGAATAAAATCCCTGAAAAGAAAAAAGCTTTGTTTTGTTTTTATAAAGAGAGCGCTCTTTTTTATTTTGTTTGAAGTAATAGATGTTTCCCCTTTTATCTAGCTTCGCAGAAGAGTTTGCTGTTGTATAAAAAGATCCATCTTTATAGAGATTGAAGTCAAAAAAAGAGGATTTTACATCAAAGTAAGCTTGATGCCCTCCTTGAATATCAGTAAAAGCTTTCCCGCGACTTTCTTCAATAAATCGTCCTTTTTCATTAAAAAGACCGATGCTGTGTTGTTTCTGACTTGTCTGATGAAAGCTACTAGAAATAAAACGTCCATCCTCTCTTTTAAAAACACGTCCACCTTTTAGCGATGTTCTTTTCCCTCGAAGTTCTTTTTTCTTTATGTCGAGTTCAAAGAGAGTTAGGGGCGATGCTCGATTGAGAGAGCTTAAAAAATAAACATGCTCGCTTTTGTTTTGTTCGTTAACATAGCGATTGAAAGGATGATGTGTGAGAACTTCTTTTAAAACAGGAGCATCGAGAGACTGAAATCCAATGGCCTGTTCTTTCATTTTTTCAGCGAAGTGGTAGATTTCTTTTTCGTAATCACTGCCAAAATGATTTTCATAAGTGGAATTTAATCTCAAGGGATTAAAGTAGTGAGTAGCGTGGGCATAGAAGAATTCATTGACTTTATGAAGACCGTATTTTTCGGCCAAATAGAGATTGAAAAAACCACCCACTAAATATTTTTCTTCTCTGAAGGGAAAAATTTGATGATTATTAGTGAGAGTTGTCGGATTAATGCGGTTGTTTTTTAAGGCCAAAATATTCATGAGGGCACGACTATAACCAGAAAAGAGACGGCCTCCGTTGCCAAAGAGAGATTCATTGTAGACTGCATTTCCTTCAACAATAAAGGTAGGAAGAGCAATATTAGGTGCAGGGAAAACGGGAAGAGGAATAATTGGCCAAACAAAAAAAGGATGATTGCCGAAAATTTTCTTGGTGACCATTCCAACATCTTGTTTTGGGTTCATTTGGTAGAGGTGGGCCATTTCGTGAATGAGAATCCCCATTCCCCATGAGTTCATGCTCATGTAATCCATCATAAAAGGACCGCCGTTGTAATAAGCATTTATATTATGAGGAATGACGGTGGCCATAGCATTAGGGGTTTGATTTTCATCGGAGAGAAAAAGAAGTTGATTTTCTTCATCTAGCTTAAAGTTAAAGCTTTTTTCATAAAATTTCTTGAGTCTTTGAGTGACGCTGATGGCCTTTGGCATAAAGGATCGACTGTCTTCGCTGAAAATATAGTTTTCATCATCTCCTTTGATGACAAAATAGTCTTTATCTCCGGGGGCGCTTAGATTGGGAATGTAGTCATGGGCCAAGGAAATATTATTGATGACAAAATTGAGTGTGAGAAAAGCAAAAGAGATGATCCATCTATTGTTCATAAATTAACAGTCCTTGGAGGTAACATTGAAAATTATTGAGGCAAATCTTCTCTCATAAAATTGAGAGTTTTAAAAGAGATATGGAAAAAAACAGTAAAGTGAGTTAACGACGTATGATGAAAAAAAATCAACCTCTTCATCCCTCAATATTTGCTCTTTATTTTGCTATTTTCGTTGTTCTTATTTTTTCTTTTATCTATCTTTTAGGGGCCCCCGTTCAAGTAGCGCTTTTGGCCGTCTCCATTTGGTCTTTTACATTTGGTGTTCTCTTTTTAAAGCTTTCTTATAAAGAATTAGAACTAAGTTACGTCCAGGGTATTTCCAAGGGAATGGAATCTGTTCTTATTCTTTTAGCTGTAGGTGCTCTTATTGGAACGTGGATCTCGGGAGGAATCGTTCCTTCTCTTGTCTATTACGGATTAAAAATTATCCACCCTTCTATTTTTCTTTTTTCAGCTCTTATTCTTTGTTCCATTACGTCCATTGCCACAGGAACGAGCTGGGGAACAGTGGGGACCGCTGGGATTGCGTTGATGGGAATTGGGCATGGGCTTGGTATTCATCCACCTCTCGTCGCTGGGGCCATTTTGTCGGGGGCCTATTTTGGCGATAAAATTTCACCACTTTCTGATAGCACTATTTTGGCCTCTTCTATGAGTGAAGTTCCTCTGCTGGATCATATTAAATTTATGCTTCGCCAAGATATTATTAGCTATACAATTACAGCGATTTTCTTTTTAGTGGCGGGTTTTGTGACTTCTTCTCAAGTAGAAACAAATATGGATTCTGTCTCGTCGCTTCTTTTAGGGATAGAAAATCATTTTCATCTTTCAGTTTTTAATTTTGTGCCACCAGTTCTCGTTATTGGGGCCCTTATGCTTCGAATTCCCTCACTGCCATCAATTCTGTTTGGGGCCACGTTAGGGCTTCTTTGGTCTTCTTTTATGCAAGATAATAGTTTGCAAGATTCTCTGACTTCTTTTTATTCAGGTTTACAAATCGATACAGGTGACGACTCTCTCAACCGTCTTCTCAATAGAGGAGGCATTAAAGATATGTTGGAGTCAATTTTAGTGATTCTCTTTGGACTGGGTCTTGGTGGTGTTTTAGAGAAGCTAGGTGCCTTGAAAATCTTTACACTTTTGGCAGAAAAAAAGATTCAGGGGCCGACGATGTTGACTTTCATGACTTTTGTCAGCGGTCTTTTAGGAAACTTTTTTGGTTGTGCCATGTATGTCTCTCTTATCCTTACTCCGCGCCTTCTTGCCAGTAGTTATGATCGCTTGAGTGTTTCGCGCAAGAATCTTTCGCGCAATACTGAGATTGGAGGAACATTGACTTCCGTGATGATTCCTTGGTCAGACAATGGTATCTATATGGCCTCAATCTTTGCTCTTTCATCTTTGGAATTAATTCCTTTTCTCTGGTACACTTATGTTTGTATGATTGTTGCACTCTTGCAAGCAAGGTTTCAGAGGCCTTAAAAAAGGATGAAATGAGAATTCAACTTCTTCTTTTTGTTGTTATCTTTATTTCTTCATTTAAAATCCAAGCAATTATTATAAGAAAAACAAGCTCCTCTGAGCAGTGTTATAAAATTGAAAGTGGTTGGTGGAATCCTGGTCAATATTTAGATCCTCAAAAAGAAGTTAAAAGCGAATTGGCCCAATTAAAGAAGCGCTATTCGTCAAATACAGACGTTCCCATTCATATTAAAAATTATTTTAATCAATACTTTCCTTGGATTGAAGAGTCATCTATTTTTTCTCATCTTAAAGAACTTTTTGATGATGCCAATCAAGTGGGAATTGGTTGTTTATTGGATAAAAAAGATTCGCGAAAAACTTATTTAACTTCTTGGGAGATGATTTTGAGCAACGTGGCCTATTATTGGTCTAAAAAGAAGGTAGATAAAGAACAATGCGGGGAAGGTATTTCTCCTTATGTAGCAGATTTAGAATTGCTTTTAAGTGATATGGAAAAAGGGTCTTCTTTTTCTGTTCATGAACGGGCCCAATTACAGCGCTGTATTGTCCAAAATGTAGCAAGAGAAAGCTGGGATAGATGGTTGTGGAAAGATTCTTCTTTTCATTGCTCTCTTGGATCTAAAAAAATTACTTTTATGCGGGGAAAATCATCTTATTCTTCCGTCTTTGCCTTGTCGCAAAGAGAAGCACTTCTTGGAAAGGGAGTTTATAAACATACCTTTAGATGCCCGAAAGTGAGAGCAAACAATAAAAATCTTACTCCTTTGAAAAAAGAAGCAACCTATGGAGGAGAAATTCAAGAAGAGGTCAATGTTTGGAACTTAATAGAGTCAAAAAGAGATCTTTTGAGTCCTGAGGCAAACAAAGGTCTTCCTAAAATTAGAGCAGTAGATGGATGGCATCTTGTTATGGAGGAGCTTCTTCCTGTGGAAAAAAACAAAACGGCACGAGAGGCCATCTGCTTTTATAAAGGATGCATTCCGGCCCTTTTAGAATTAATGACAAAAATAGGAATAGGGGTCTCGGATCTTAAACCAGATAATATAATGAGGGATAAAGAAGGGCAGTGTAAACTTATTGATCTTGGTCTTCATGATGTTGTGTCAGGTATAGGTGCTTGTAGTTTAGGAGCTTCTAATAAGGGAACGTGTCCTCCCGAGAAAAAAGAATGGTCTGTGATGTTTGGGAATATTTCCGAAGAGAGAGTATCAAAAGGTCTTTCTTATTCGCTTGCTTCAACTCTTATGCTTTATCTCTTTGACAATAAAGAAACAGGCGAAGCGTTTAAAGATGGATTCAGTTGGAAGGAAATTGGTTCATTCAGAGAAGTATTAGATAATGATGAGGAGCTAATTTCTATCATGAATTCTGCTCTAGAAACTGATTTGTCTAAAAGATCTTTTCTTGAAAAGATGAAGTCTTCTCTTGATAAGTATTGCCAGTAATATCAATATTTCTACCAGCGCACTTTAACCCCTACGGCCGCCCCTTTTACTCCCCCAAAAACTTCATTGTATTGCATAAAAACAGATAAAAGAGGACCATTGATTTGAAGACCTCCAAAAAAGCGTGAGTTTGTGCTACTCGGTTTCCCTGATTGGCCTAAGCTAAAATTTGGTGTGGCGCTGACATCTCCATCATTAATAATTCCACCATCATCAGTCATGGAAATAGATCCTGTGGCGTTTGAACTGGCCGTTGTTTCACCTGATACAAGGTCAAAACCAAGTCCTCCATAAAGAGAGAGAAAATAGAGAAATCGGACACTCGTAGAAATTTCAACAGGAATTGAGGTAATAGAACTTTCCAGTGAAGCCGAGGGCGTTCCCGAGTAAGTCCCTGTAAAATTGGCCGTTCCAAGAGGTGTCTCTGATAATTGAGTGAGGCTTTTTACTAAGGCCTTAGAATAGTTGAGATCAAGAGTTGTTTTTTCTAATCCTAGGGTGACGTCTACTCCGCCCCAGTTGAGAAGATAAGAGCTGCCGATGTTTTCTTCTTCAATCAGTCTGTATTGAACAAAAAGGGCCATATGCTCAATTTTTGTACTAAAATCGTCAAAGTCGAGGTCTGTTTTCATAAAGCTGGCATAGAGTTTAAAGCGTTTTGCAAAAGTTGGAAGTGGAAAAAAATTTAAGTTGAGCCCAAAAGTTGCTGCTGTGGCAACGCCTACACCGTTGATTCTGTCTGAATTAACATCACCGCTAATGGCATCATTTAAGGAGTAGCTTCCTAAATCTGCTGCCGCTCCTACGGCCCCCATGAGAATAAAAAGGTCAAAGTCGTTGGCGTAACTGGCGGAAAGTCCTTTGCTGGCCAGAGCAGTGGATTCAGAGACTCCTTTAAGATAGATAGAAGTATCGACGGAAATCATGGAGTTGTTGACGCTATCCTCTAGGTCGTCATAAATATTATCGATGTAATCGCTAATGATATAAGCATTTGAGCTGGGGCGATAGTAGCGGTTTGTAATAGTGAATGTTTTTGCTTGGATAATGAAAGTTGAAAGGAATAAAGGCAAGAGTATTAATAATTTCAAAAATGGCCTCTCTTTTGGTTGCAGACCATTTAACTCTACCAGATAAAAAAAAATTTTTACAAATAAGAAAAATTTTACATACCTAAATAGCTTTCAATCCTCTCTTCCATTTCCTGAAGAGTGAGTTCTTTTTGTGCATGGTCTATCCATAGGTCCCGGAGGTAATTTCCCAGAACTTCTTGGCGTGAGAGTTCTTCTACAAAAGAAGGAGACAGAGGAGGAAGGAATTTAAGATGAATCTTTTTATAGGCAGAACTTTTTAGCTGCTTAGGGGTAGAAAAAAAAGTTGGCATCATTTTTATGACAGTAGGAATAACTTGAACTTTATATCCTTTATCCATGAGTTCTAAAATTAATTTTTTTTCAAAATTTTTATTGGCACCAATAATAGGTCCTCCTAGACTTTCAGTGACAAAACCTTGGGGGAAATTCCAAAAAACAGTTCCTCTTTTGTGTTTGAGGGCCGTAAAAACTTGCTGAATCGCGGGAACATTGCCGCTACCAATAGCAATAATTTCATCACTTTGAGCAAATTTTTTATTCATAAAATTCATAGGCGAGAGAGTTTTTGATTTAGCAAAAAGAATATGTGATTTTGGAGAACTCTTCGCCCAAGCATAAGAGTCTCCCATGGCACTAGTGTGATTAGGGGTGATGATGGTTAAAAGCTTGTCATCTTTTCTCTTTTGGTGCTGTTGCGGGATAAAATTCTGATTCTCAATAGTAATTTGATAAGAATTGAGATCTGCTAAAGAACTCATAAGTTCTGCAAAATAGCGTGTAAGAGGTGTGTTGCCTTTTTTACTCCAGGGAGTTCTTTTCTTTATGTAGGAAGGAGTCAAACTATAAAGACCTATTTTGCTTGCGGCAAAGAGAAGCCTGAGGTTGGGAATAGGAAAAGAGAGGTGGCGTGTTGTTTTTTCTTTACGAAGATCTTTAATGATTTTGGCAAAAGCATCAAAGGCCCAAAATCTTTTTTCAAGATTTTTTGGTGTCCAGCTATCTTTTGCATATAAAAGTTTTTTAGCAGCACTTTCCCATTTGAGATATTCCTTAAGGCCTTCATCTCGTTTGTTTTGTGGCATTTTCATTGCATCAAATTTCTGCTTGAGAAATTCACCAATATAAATTTCTTTCTTCAATGTATAAAGATCTCGAAGCTCATGAGAGGGATTTTTTTGATCCTGAATTTTCCTTTCAAGTGCAAGGGCCTCTTGGCGAAAGAATGCAAGATCCTTACCTGTGGTAGGTAAAGCGAAGAGAGTTGTAAGAATAGTCAATAAAATTATATTATATTTCATAAAAGAAATATAACACAAAGAGAATTCTTAAAGGGAAGAAATAAAGGGGATTTCGCGCCAAAAAGTAATCTCTTCTGGGGAAACATAGCACTGAGCTACGAAAATAGGCAGGCCTTGCTTTTGGGCCAAAGAGAGCTCTCTGGCGTAAGCGGGGTCAATTTCCTGGCAGGGAGAAAAATCATCAACATCTTCGCGCTGAACCAGAAAGAGAAGGGCCGCCTCATAACCATCTTTTCTTAGCAAAACGAGATCTCGGAGGTGCTTAAGGGCGCGAATACTGACAGCATCAGGGAAAAGGGCCCGTCGTGTTCCCCTTAAGTCTCGCATGGTGACATTTTTGACTTCGAGGTAGCACTCTTTTTTTGTTTGCTGGTTTTGAAGAAGAAAGTCAATCTTGCTATCGAGAATTTTAACTTCTCTCTTTATGAAGGAAAAGTGTTCTAGTGAAGGGATTTTTTTTTCTTCAATAAATTCTTGGACAATGTGATTTGTTAGTTGCGTATTAACGCCTACCCACGATTGATTTCGTTTAATCATCTCTAGTGTTTTGGGCAATTTTCGCTTGAGGTTATCTGAGACGCTATAGGCAACTTCATCACCAGCTTCATAGCAACTTTTCATACTGCCAGTATTGGGAAGATAAAGCGTCTCGACGATATTGTGATGATTGGTAATATCAGCAAAAAATCTTTTGTAGCGCTTGATGATTTTTGCCGAAGTTGTCAGAGGAGGACTAAACTTCATGATGATGATGTCTCGAGTGGGTGAGTGAGTTTGTGCAAGGTAGAAAGAATGGATTTCAATCCCTCGCGATAGATAATGCAGAGAATCTCAGGAAAAATTTCGAGGGTTTTTATTTTAGAATTAAGTCCTTCAAGAGAGTATTCAATAGTACTGAGCTCTTCTCCTGTTAGAATGGCATGTTCTTGGGCCTCTTGAAGACCAAATTCAATAGATTGTTGCAGCAGGACGATTTCAGGTTTGCTTTTGCACTGCTCTAGTTCACTTTCATTGGCAGAGCAGGTGGAGACATTGACGTTTAATGACATAAGGATCACTGCGAGCAATAGCAAAGAGTTCATTTAGTTACCGTCCCATTTTATTGCTTTCTTGTTGAAGACAATTTTTGCCATAAGTTTTTTATTTCTGCAACTTTGATCTATAATCCCTCCATGTTACACAAATCTTTTCTTAAAGGCCTTTATGCCGTCCTGGGTTCTTTTTTTCTTCTCTTGGGAGTAGTGGGTGTTTTTATCCCTCTTCTTCCTACGACACCCAACATCTTGCTGACTCTTTTCTTTTTTGCAAAAGTGAACAAAAAGTGGCACAACCGAATTCTTTACTTTTATCTTTGGAAGGACGCTATCTTAGAATGGAAGAGAAGTAAGAGTATTTCTTTTAAAAATAAGATAAAGGCCTGCGTCCTTCTCATGACTTCAATAGTTTATATTGTGCTACATCCTTTGATTTTTCTCCCCGTAAAGATTGTTGTTCCTCTTTTTCTTACTTTTTTGATGATTTTTATTTTAACGCGCAAGAAGCGTTGACAAATCCTTTTTTGATCCCATCTTTTAAATAGAAAATAATGTTATTGCGACAAAGGAAGGCATGTATGCATCAATTTCATCCTATCGTTATGGGCGCTATTGATATCGCTCAATCAGAAGTGTTAAAACGAAAAAACACCGAACTCACAGCGGCCCATCTACTTTATGGTCTCATGAAAAATCCTAGCTCTTACTCCGGAAGAGTTTTAAAAAAAGAAATAAAGTTCGTAGAAAATTTATTAGAGAAAAATGCTTCTTCTTCACAGCAACTTAAACTCGATCAAGTAAGACCAGGGAGCGATTTCTCTCAATGGATAACACTAGCAAATTCTCACGCTATTCAGTCAGGAAGGCAGGAGATTCTGGAGGCAGACTTGCTTCGCTACTTGCCACAAATTTTTCCTCAATTTAATTTTGATTTTAACGATTTTAAAAATAATGCTGAAGGCGGCGAAGAAAATGAAGTTCCCGAATTTTTAGTAAACCTCAATGAACTTGCTGAAAAAGGAAAGCTCGACCCCGTCATCGGTCGTTCTAAAGAAATTCGCGCCGTGATGGAAATCTTAGGACGACGCGGGAAAAACAACCCTGTTCTTGTGGGCCCTGCAGGTGTCGGTAAAACGGCCATTGTAGAAGGTCTTGCAGAAATGATTGTGAAAGGCAAAGTTCCCGAGATTTTGCGTTCAAAGACCGTCTATAGTCTCGATATGGGACAACTCATGGCCGGAACAAAGTTTCGCGGCGAATTTGAAGAGCGCATGCAAAAAATGTTGAAATTTATTAAAGGACAAAATGGAGAGGCCATTTTATTCATTGATGAAATCCACCAACTTGTAGGAGCTGGAAGAACTGATGGTGCTATGGATGCCGCCAACTTGCTCAAACCCGCTCTTGCGCGCGGAGATCTTCACTGTATTGGTGCTACGACGGCCGATGAGTATCAGAAATATATCCTAAAAGATTCTGCTCTTGACCGACGTTTTCGCAATGTGCCCGTCGATGCACCCTCTGTGAGTGATGCCATTGAAATTTTAATGGGAATTCGCGAAAAGCAAGAAATGCATCATGGAATTAAAATTTCAGATGATGCTATCTATAATGCTGTTATTCTCTCTGACCAGTATATTACCGACAAAAATCTTCCCGACAAGGCCATCGACCTCATTGATGAATCGGCCTCGGCCCTAAAACTCAGCGCCGAAGCAATGCCGGCCCACTTAGTAGAAATGGAATCAAGCATTCGTTCTAAGATGGTTCTGGCCCAAGTGGAAAAAAATAATAAAGAAATTCTTCAAGAAATAGATTCTTTGAAGGGAGAGTTTGAAAAAGAAAAAAAAGAGTGGGAAAAAGAAGTTCTGGGCCTAAAAAGAGTCTCTGAATTAAAAAACCAACTAGACCGCTTAAAATTTGATCTTGATGCAGCAGAGAGAAAACAAAACTATGAAGATGCCTCGCGCATTAAATTTTCTCTTATCCCTGAAGTAGAAAAAGAACTGATGGGAATGGAAAATACATGGGAGCTACACACAGAACATGTGGCCAATATTATCTCGCGCCAAACAGGGATTCCTCTCGAAAAAATCATGAAATCAAAACAGGAAAAAGTTTTGGAATTAGAAGGATTTTTAAAGAAAAGAGTCTTTGGTCAGGATGCACCTCTTCATGAAATTTCTCAAACCCTCATTACAAGTCATGCAGGTCTTACGGATGAGACGAGACCACTTGGATCTTTTTTGCTTCTTGGTCCAACGGGTGTAGGGAAAACCGAGACCGTAAAAGGTGTTGCGCAATTTTTATTCAATTCAGAAAAAAATATTATTCGTCTTGATATGAGTGAATTTAGCGAAAAACATTCCGTCGCTAAACTCATCGGTGCTCCGGCCGGTTATGTTGGTTATGAAGAAGGTGGCGTTTTGACAGAGGCCCTTCGCCGCAAACCCTACAGTGTTGTTCTTTTTGATGAAATTGAAAAAGCACATCCTGACTTTGCTGATATTTTATTGCAGATTCTCGATGATGGCCGTCTGACAGATAATAGAGGAAAGACAGTAAGTTTTAATAACGCTGTGATTTTTCTTACTTCCAATAGTAAAAACATTGAACAGGACTTTAAGCCTGAGGTGCTCGGTCGCTTGGATGAAGTTCTGCATTATGAGAGCTTAGGAAGCAGTGTTGTGATTAGTCTTGTGGAAAAACAGCTAAAGCTCCTCAATGAGCGCCTGAGAAGTAAAAAAATTGAAGTATCGCTAGATGAATCTATGAAAAATATTTTAACAGAGCTGGGTTATGTTCCTCAGTATGGTGCTCGTCCTCTACAAGGTGTTTTTAATCGGTTGGTCATCAGACCTCTTTCTTTGTTGTTGGTAAAAAATGAATTAAAAGAAGGAAAGGTGATGGCCTCTTATCACGACGGAGTGACATCATACCAGGCCACATAATCTGCAAGTTCAGGGATTTTTTCAATGAGCGCTGTCACAAGAGGGCATTGAGAGGATCTAAGGTGAAGGTGGGAT
>CALDHR010000151.1 GCA_937898585.1 uncultured Oligoflexia bacterium | reverse complement strand
GAATCAAAAGAGACGCGAACATGGCTCATTGCTCCTCTTTTAACACAGAGCGCATCGACCCTCTCTATCAAGATCTCCATGCACCCAATCCTTCTCTCTACCTCCATTATGGCGATCTCTCTGATTCAGCAAACCTCATTCGCCTGGTTCAAGAAATTCGCCCCGATGAAATCTACAACCTAGGAGCAATGAGTCATGTTCGCGTCTCTTTTGATTCACCGGAATACACGGCCAATGTTGACGCTCTTGGCACACTGCGCCTCCTTGAGGCCATTCGCATCTGCGGACTAACCAACACTACTCGCTTTTATCAGGCCTCTTCCAGTGAACTCTATGGACTTGTTCAAGAGACCCCGCAAAAAGAGACCACCCCTTTTTATCCACGCAGCCCCTACGCTGTTAGCAAACTTTTTGCCTATTGGACAACCGTCAATTACCGCGAGGCCTATGGAATTTATGCTTGCAATGGCATTCTCTTTAACCACGAGTCACCTTTGCGCGGAGAGACTTTTGTGACACGCAAAATCACCATGCATGTGGCAAAATATCACTCAGGTTCAAAAGATATTTTGTATTTAGGGAACCTCGATGCCAAGCGCGACTGGGGTTATGCTCCTGAATATGTTGAAGGCATGTATTTAATGATGCAGCAAAAAACGGCCTCTGATTATGTTTTGGCCACAGGCGAAACATATACCGTCCGCCGTTTTGTAGAAGAGGCCTATAAAAATATCGATATTCCCATCGAATGGTCGGGAAACATGGGAACAACTCAAGAAGTTGGTCTTCATGCTCAAACAAAAGAAGTTCTTGTTAAAATTGATGAGCGCTATTTTCGTCCAACAGAAGTGGAGTTGCTGTGCGGTGATCCCAATAAGGCAAAAAAAGAACTAAGCTGGGAAGCAAAAACAGATCTTCCTTCTCTTGTTAAAATTATGGTGGAAGCAGACATCAAAAAGCTAGCGACTCATTCTTATGATTACTAAAAAAATTTCTCCTGAATTTATTGCGTGGGGAAATAAAGAAGAAATAAATCTTCTACAAGAAGGGGCCTCCACTCTTTTAAGTTCTCTCCTTCAACGCTCTTTTGAATTAAATCCCTCTCAGGAGTGCTACCAAGTAGAAATCTTTGAAATAGACTCTTATCCTCTAGGCAAAGAATCTGTCTCTAAACTCAATCTTTTTTTTATGAGAGAATCTTTTCTTGCTGAATTTAATAAAAGAAAAATGGCCCAATACCCCGTCATTCCTTTGACAAAAAAAATTTTGCAGAAGAAAATGATTCATCCTCGCCCTACACTTTTTTTGGATCGAGATGGTGTTCTGATTGAAGATGTTCATTATTTAAATGATATCAACTCAATAAAGCTTCAAGACTCTTTTATTAGTGACCTACAAAAAATCGCCTCATCTCATGAGTTTATTGTCCTCACTAATCAGGCGGGCATTGCCAAAAATCATCTCACTTTTGATGATCATGTTCTTATCTCAAGTGAATTAGAGCGATTGCTTCAAGAAAAAAATATTTCTCTTCAGCACCAATATTTTTGCCCTTATCATGAAGAAGCAAAAAACAGCTTATTTAAACGCTCTTCTTATTTGCGAAAACCAAAGGCCGGGATGCTTCTTTTGGCCTTAGAAAAATTTGACATTGATATCAGAAATTCTTTTATGATTGGTGATAAAGTTTCAGATCAGCTGAATGTTCCCTATCTTCAGACTCTTTTTATTCCTGGAAAATACCCTCTTCCAGAAGATCTTCTTTCAAATAGGAAATATCACCTCAATTTGACTTCAATTATTTAATTCTTCTATTTTATTAAACTTGAATCTTTCTTTTGCTTTCATTAGTT
>CALDHR010000150.1 GCA_937898585.1 uncultured Oligoflexia bacterium | reverse complement strand
TTTCGGCATCGTTTTGGGGGACGGGATACTTTAGTTTTTCCTAATGCTCCTCCTCAATACAGTAGCTTTAATTCTGATGTTTGGAGAAAAGTTGAGGAAGTGGAATTTCGACTTTCACGAGCAAAAAAAACATTGGCCCTCACGGGAGTAAGCTACGAAGAGGACCCTAATAAAAACCCTAAGCTCAACGGAAAAATTCCCATCCCCAAAACTTTTTACAAAGTCCTCTACTTTCCGCGCGATGGAAAAATTCTCTGCTTTGAGATGGATAACCGGGACTATCCTGCTGATTTTTCTGTTAAGTCAGAAAATTGCCGCGTCCGTTGTCGTGACTTAGAAGAAAGAACAGGCATCACTTTTTTCCCCGACCAACACCAACGAAGAAAGCGAGAATATCCTTCTATCGATCTTCTTCTACTCTAAAATCTCGTCTTGAAAATCATCATAGTAACGCACGATACGAATCTTTACATCTGAAACACGATGAGTAGATCCATCATCCATTCCTGTGATGGTAACTTTAACATTCTCTAAACTCTCTACGCTAAAACAGATCAAAGAGGCCGTATAACTACACTTCTTGCTATTTAAGCAACGCCATTGAACCTTTCCTTCTGTCAACTTTTTACAGGTAACATCATATTGCCGCTCAACGGCGCTCAAAAGAGAAAGTGTCACAAGATCATTATTTATCCGATCCTCTCGCGAGCTCCCCTTCATCACATCTACGCCAAGAAAAAACATGGCCATCACAAGAAACATTGTCATTTTAGTCACGAAAAAACTCCTTGAATAAAGTTGCTGTTGTTTCAATATCACTGACTGCCGCCATCTCTCGAATAGAATGCATGGCAAAGGTGGGAACACCAAGATCTAACGTTTTCACTCCTACTTCGGCCGCCGTAATAGGGCCAATGGTTGAACCACACCCCATGTCACTTCGCGCGACAAAATGTTGCAGAGGTTTTATCTTTGCCTTTCTAGCGACATCTTTAATTAAGGCCTGCATTTCATCTGTCGTGGCATAGCGCTGGTTGGCATTCACTTTAATGACAGGGCCTCCTCCAAGAACACAGGCGTGATGAGGATCGTGCTTTTCAGGATAATTGGGATGAAGGGCGTGGGCATTGTCCGCAGAAATTAAAACCGACCCGGCCCCCCCTTTGGCATAAGTTTC
>CALDHR010000149.1 GCA_937898585.1 uncultured Oligoflexia bacterium | reverse complement strand
TTATTTCTATACTTATATAACTAAAGTTTTTGAAAAACGCCGCGAACAGTAACACGGGGATATGAAAATTAAAAGAAAGATTTAATAAGTAAAATCATCCTTCATCACTATAAATTTCATATTGTTCA
Organism: uncultured Oligoflexia bacterium; assembly: GCA_937898585.1. GTDB lineage: Bacteria > Bdellovibrionota > Bacteriovoracia > Bacteriovoracales > Bacteriovoracaceae > CALDHR01. Next base: position 9,409 of record CALDHR010000149.1, on the reverse strand, counting down.
ATATGATAGCTATTTTCGGCCCGCAGAATAAGATTCTTCTGATACAGCTCTTCAATACGCTCGATGATATCAAAATCTTCAGAGCATAAAAACGAAGAGACTTCGGGATGAGCATAAATAAAAATCTTTTGCCCCTGGCCTTTTTTCACTATCTTTAAAATCTCTCTCATAATGTCATAACAAACAGTTTGGGCCGTTTTAACTGTTCCTGTGCCTTCGCAGTAGGTGCATCTTTCACAGAGAACGCGCGTAAGGGTCTCTCTTGTTCTTTTTCTTGTCATCTCTACAAGGCCTAGAGAAGAAATGTGAAGAACATTTGTTTTGGCCCTATCTTTTTTGAGGGCCTCGAGAAGTGCTTGGTAGACGGCCTGACGATGCTCTTCTTTCTCCATATCAATGAAATCAATAATGATGATTCCTCCGCAATTGCGCAGTCTCATTTGATAAGCAATTTCTTTGACGGCCTCTAGATTTGTTTTAAGAATTGTATCTTCAAGCGTTTTTTTGCCGACAAACTTTCCCGTATTAACATCAATGCTAACGAGGGCCTCCGTCTGATCAATATTAATACTTCCACCAGAGCGCAAAAATATTTTATTGCTGATTCCTCTTTCGATTTCAATTTCAATGCCAAAGTGTTCAAAAATAGGAGTATCTTCACTGTAAAGCTTAATTTTTCCCTTCATTGTAGGGAGGTATTTAAGCATAAAGCGTTCAACTTCTCGATAGGTCTCTTGGCAATCGACGACGATACTGTCTACATCTTCATCGGTGATATCTCGCAATACCCGCTGAATAAATGTCAAATCACTATAGACAAGGTTAGGGGCCCGAACTTTCTCTGCTTTTTTAAGAATATCTTTCCAGATACGCACGAGCATATTAAAGTCGCCCTTAAGGATTTTATAACTTTGTCCTTCAGCAACAGTTCGAGCAATAATTCCTTTGCCTTCAGGACGGATAGAATCAAGGAGATCTTTGAGTCTTAAGCGCTCTTCTTCATTTTCAATGCGCCTTGAGACGCCTGTGTGTTCAATAAAGGGCATGAAGACAATATGTCTGCCTGGCAAAGTGATATGTTTTGTGACACGAGGACCTTTGGTGGAAATGGGTTCTTTGGCCACTTGGATAAGAACTTCGTCGCCTTCTTTTAAACACTGATCAATAGTGGTTTTTCGCTGAAAAGACATCACTGATTCAGTAAAAGTACTCATCTCATCTGGAATGATTTCACCAGGACTGGGAGTATTTTCTTCAGATTTCTCTTTGGCCAAAAGGTAATCGCGCTGTTCTTCGAGGGTAGGAATATACGCATCATCAACATAAAGAAAGGCCGCCTTCTCATGACCAATATCTACAAAGGCAGACTGCATCCCAGGAAGGACTCTGACAACTCTTCCTTTATAGATGTTACCTACGAGAGGTCTTTTCTCTCCGCCTGGACCATCTCGATCGAGAAGGTATTCAAGGATTTCACCGTTCTCAATGAGAGCAACGCGAGTCTCGTTAAAAGTTTTATTGATAATAAGTTCTTTGGCCATGATTCCCAGTCTTTTCTCGTACAGAATTTGGGATCTTAATAGAACAGCAAGAAGAGGGCCATGTTTTTTTTAGAGATTCACCACGAAAGCTGGAATAAAGAGATCAAATCCTTCTCGTCTTTCCTTATGCAGATTAATTTCGGGCAAATTTCCATGAATAAACGAGTAGGCAGGTGTAGGTCTTTCAGGGAGAGTATGCCCTTTTGTTGTTTGGCGGTATAAAACAATCCCTACTCCAATAATAATTCCTACTGCCCCACCAACTAAAATATGGTTATAGTGCTCAGAGGGTCTTTTCTCAAAAGAGAGAGTTGATAGCCCAAGTAAGGCCCCCCCTAGTCCAGAAGCTGTTACAATCATCATATCTTGAACACCATTTTCTAATAAATCAGTGTCTGATTGGTAGTAAGGAGAAGTTGGCTGGGCCTTTATGCTAAAAGACAAGAACAGGAAGATTGAGAGAAGAAAATTTTTCATCTTTAGAACCTTTTATTTCATAAGAACTAGTCTCTTTGAGTTTATGAAAAGGCCATTTTGATCGTCAATAACTATCTTTCATGCCTATGTCCTTCTTTTCCTTTAACAATATGAAAAAATAAATCTAAAATTAGGAGGAAATGTTAAAAAAAGGCAGTAAATGAGAATTTATGAGCAAGTCAAAGAATCAAAAGAATTTTTAACCCAGTTTATCAAACAATCTATTTCTTCTGCTATTATTACAGGCTCAGGCCTCTCTTCACTGGAGGACATCCTTACTGATAAAGTTAGCATTAACTTTAGAGATATCCCTCACTTCTCGCAGACAACTGTTAAAGGACATCCTGGAAGACTTGTTTTTGGCAACATTCGTCATGAGTCAGTTGTTTTGATGCTTGGTCGCTTTCATTTGTATGAAGGAAATACTCCTGCACAAGTTACATTTCCCATCCGATTATTTAAAGAACTCGGTGTTAAAAATATCTTTTTAACCAACGCTGCAGGTGGGCTTAATCCTCAATATCGCCCAGGAGATGTTATTCTTATTAAAGATCACCTTAATCTTTCTGGAGAAAATCCTCTTGTAGGGCCACACCATGAAAATGATGGACCTCGCTTTCCTGACATGAGTACGGCCTATTCCCCTCACTTAAGAGAAATTTGCCAAATGACGGCAAAAAAAATGAATTACAATCTCCAGGAAGGTATTTACTGCCAAGTTAAGGGGCCAAACTATGAGACACCTGCTGAAGTTAGAATGATTTCTACTCTTGGAGCCGATCTTGTTGGAATGAGTACTGTTCAAGAAGTTCTCATGGCACACTACCTTGGACTTAAGATCTGTGCTTTTTCCTGTGTTTCTAATTTAGCAGCTGGACTTTCTTTACAAAAACTCCTCCATGAGGATATAGAAAGTGAAGTAAAAAAATCATTAAAGGTCTTTAAAGAACTATTAACAAACATTATTGGCCAATCAACAAAGATCACATAATTATGGCGGCAACAGATAAAGATATTTTTGAAAAATTAAAAATCATGGCCTATGATGCCGCAAAGAAATCCTATTCTCCTTACTCTAATTGCCAAGTTGGTGCTGCTTTATATACAAAAAACAATCAGTTCTTTAGCGGCGCCAATGTTGAAAATAGCAGTTATGGGGCCACTATTTGTGCCGAACAAACGGCCATTTTTAAGGCGGTTTTTGCAGAAGAATACGAATTAACCCATCTCTATATTTTCTCTCGTGATGAATTTCTCCCTTGTGGAATATGCAGACAAGTAATGAGTGAATTTGCTCACCCCTCCCTTAAAATTGGCCTCGAAAAAGAAGGTGAGCTTCTCATTCTTCGCTTTTTTGAAGATATCTATCCTCTTTCTTTTAGCAAGAAAGATATGAAGCTATTGTAAAATGAGCAAATTTCTTTCTCACCAACTTCTCTCCGAAATCACCTACTGCGTTATTGATCTTGAAACAACGGGTGGAAATCTTGATGGAGATGAAATTATTGAGATCGGCATTATCAAAGTAAAAAATCTCAAGGTTGTTCAACAATTTCATTCACTTATCTCCCCTTCTATCAAAGTTCCTCAATATGTGTTGAAATTAACTTCCATTGATCCTATTGACCTAGAAAATGCCCCTCTTTTTCAAGATATTATCAATGATATTGAAAGCTTTATTAAAGAATCAGTCCTTGTCGCCCACAACTCTGCTTTCGATATTCCTTTTTTAAATAGTATGTTTAAGCGGAATAATAAAAACTCTCTTGAGAATAAAAGCATTTGCACTAATATTATGGCCAAAAATTTAATACCTGAACTGACAACCACAGGATTAAGCTCCCTTGCTGAACTCATTAAGCTACCGGCCTTTTCTGCTCACCGAGCACTAGAAGATGCTAAAACAACAACAAATCTTCTCCTCTTTTTTTTAAAACATTTTAAGAAAAGAAATCTTAGTAAAATTAATCATCTCTATTATTCTAAAAATAAATTTGAAATGGATCGTATTAATATTAGATCAGATGAAGAATGGAAAGAATTCCTTAATAGAGGTACAAATCTTTTTTTTCCCGCAAGCATTGAAGTAAAAAATAGCAATGGAAGAACAAACTTTATTTTTATTTCAAATAATCTTTCTGAATCTCTACAAGATATTGGAAAATTCCGTCAAGAAAATCAAGAAGGCCTACTTCTTATTAGAATTTTTGGACACAAAATAACTGCCTTTTTTCACTTAAAAAAACAATTAAAAATGCTCAATGAGGAAGCACAATCTCGTAGCATTGCCCTACTGCCAAATCTAAAAGAAAAAAATATTTCAGATCAAACATCTTTTATCATTGTCAAACACCTCATTCCTGATCACTTTATTATCTACTCTCTTGATCATGAACAATATAGCGGACTTATCTTTAAATTTCCTGCACATCAAAAAAAATTAAAACTTTTTATTAATCAAACAGAACGAAGAATAAAAAAGAGATCGCCTCCTGCTACTACTGATAAATATAATGAAAAAGAACTTATAGTTCAAAATCATATCTTTAATATTATCGACAATGACGAGGAAAATCTTTTTTTTGAATACCAAGAAAATTTAACTTTCAATAAAGAGCAACTGCTCTTTTTTAAAAAGAATAAAATCCCCTCTCACAAAAACCATTATCCTTTTGTAACTCTTTGACGAAATCATTGACAAAGTGAAATAAAAAGAATTATCTCTTCTTTCTACAAGGAGAATTCTCATGAACTATATCGCAAAAAACTTAGTGGTCTGTACTCTCTTTCTAAGTATAATTCCTATTAAGGCCTCTTCGCCTTATGAAAAATGTCTCATCCGTGTAGAAAAAGAACATTTCACTTCCCTACAAGAAGCAAAAAAAGATCAATCAAGTTGCTTAACTCACTGCTCTCTTCTTCCCCCTGCAAATCATCACGAAGATCAGTGTTTTAAGAGATGTGACAAACAATATGAAAAGGCCCGCCAAAGAGCTGAAAATATTTATGTACAGCAAAAAAGAAGCTGCCTTATTCATGGATTTTAAAACTCTAGTTCCGAGACAATAGTTGTCGTCTCAACAAGAGACATGCCATCTACATGGGAGCCGTTAATGTAGACTCCCCAGTGAAGATGAGGACCTGTCACTCTGCCAGTCATTCCGGCCTCTCCTACAATTTGAAGTTTATCTACCAGATCACCTTCTTTCACTAAGATTTTATTAAGATGTGAATAACTCGTAAAGACCCCTGGTCCATGATAGAGAACTACCGTATTTCCTGTATAGAAAAGATGTCCTGTGAAAACTACAAGGCCTCTGTTTGATGCCGGAATAGGAACACCTACGGCCGCTCTTAAATCAATTCCTAAGTGTTGCCCTTTTTTTGTACCATTAAAAACTCTCTGAGTCCCATAAACACTTGTGACAAAACTCTTTAAGGGAACGACAAAGGGTTCTTTAATATAAACCTCACTTCTCTTTTTGGCATAAATTTTACTCATCATTTTTTTTTCTTTAATGGCCCGTCTTAAATTTTTCTTAGACAAATGAACTCTTTTGGGTGCCACAGTTAATTGATCTTTAGGAAAAGATTTTTTTTCTGGATAAATTTTAATCAAACCCAAGTTAAAATTATTTGCTCCAAGAATTTGACATTTTCTCTCTCTAAAAGAAGTAAAATAATCCTCTGTCAAAAACACATCCATTTCATTATTAATTTCTTGAATAGAAAAACTCTCATTTCCACAAAAAACTTCTCGCACATCGCGAGGAAGCTTCAAGAGCTTTACTTCACCAGGAGCAAGCTTCACTTCTTCTGTAATAAAGAAACGGTCCCCTGCTTCTTTTTTTAAAGCTAAAGAATTCTGTTGCATTGAACAAGAAGAAATAAAAAAACTCATCACCCCTATAAAAAAAAATACTTTCACTCATTACTCCTTTTTTATAACCTCTCCCAATCCATCATGAAATTCAACCACAAGAGACGATTTTTTTTCTAAACGAGAGAAATCTTTCAGTGAAGAGATAATTGATTTTTTCTCCTCATCTTGTAAAATCACATAGCCTCTTTGCAGAATTTTTCGCGGATCGAGAGAGTGCAATAAAGAAAAGAAACCCTCATTTTTATGATTGGCCAAAAGATGCTTCTCTTTAAATGATGCTACCAGACGCTTTAAATAATCATCTAGTAAAAGCTGCATGTCTGTGATTTTAATGCCTCTATTTCTTTCCAATGAATGGCCTGCATGCTCTAAAGATTTTCCAAAAGAAGAGAGTCTATTCTCTAAAATTTTTAAAAAATTCCAAGGAGAGACTAGATCAACTCTACGCTGAAATGTTAAAATCATTACTTGCATCTGCCTACAAAGCCTTATCATTTTATTTCTTAAGGCCTCTTTAATTTTTGTTTGATACTCCGTTAATATTTCTGCTGCAGCTGTTGGAGTCTCCGCTCGTAGATCGGCCACAAAATCACTAATAGTAAAATCTATCTGATGGCCAACAGCAGAAACAACAGGAATGGGTGAGGAGGAAATTAACCGAGCAAGATTTTCATTGTTAAAACATGATAAATCCTCACTACTCCCCCCTCCTCTCGTAAGGACGATGACATCAATCATTCGCTCAGCTTCTATCGCAAGTTTTAATGATTTTATTATACTTGCTGGGGCCTGCTCTCCTTGAACTAAAGTAGGAATAACCAGAAGATTTGAACTAATGGCCCGTCGGCAATAAACATTTAAAAAATCCGTCAGGGCGGCCCCCCCTAATGCCGTAATAATGGCCACTTTTTTAGGATAGAGAGGAATCTTTTTTTTACTTTGAAGGTCAAAAAGTCCTTCTTCTGCTAATCTTTTTTTTAACATTTCAAACTCTAAAAGCAAGTCACCTTTTCCTGAAAGAGTTAATGTCTTAGCAATAAGTTGGAATGTTCCTCGCTTGGGATAGACGTTAATAGGTCCTACTATTTTTACCTCATCTCCATTTTTAATTAATTGTACAGAAGGATTTCGAGGAATATCTCCTTTAAAAATCACAGCACTTAAAGAGGAAAACTTATCAGACAAAGTGAAATAACAATGACCAGAAGAAGAACATGACCAATTAGAAATCTCTCCTCTAACAGAGACTAATTCAAAGGCATCTTCTAAATGATTTTTAATGAGTTGAACGAGCTCGCTAACAGGGAGAGAGTAATCATTATTTTTCTCTGTCTTATTTTCCATAATTTCATTTTTCTTGCTGGGAGACGGCCTTTAAAATGGCCAAGGCCCCATGGAGCTGTAGATCCCTCTTATCAATTATAAACTTTTTATCTTCTTCTTCATTCTTCTCTATAACAACTTTATCTTTGTTCTCCAAATGTTTTCGCAAATCTTCTTCTCTCAAAAAAGTCTGCTTTTTCTTCTGAATATCATCATTAGTTAATTCAAATTGATCTAATTCTATATCGGGAATAATTCCTCTTGCTTGTATTCTTCTTTTTTTAGGCGTTAAGTATTGTGCAACAGTAAGCTTTAATCCGCTTTTTTCATTAAGTTCAACTAAAGTCTGCACTGTACCTTTTCCAAAAGATCGACTGCCTACCACAGTAGCGCGCTCATAATCTTGCAATGCCCCTACTAAAATTTCTGATGCCGAAGCTGAAGATCCATTAATTAAGGCCACAAGGGGAATTGTGAGATATTTTTCTCCTCGTCTTACAATGTAACGCGCCTCTAAGTTTGAAGAATCTTTTCCCTCAATATGAACAACGGCCCCTTCTTCAATAAAGATGGCCGCCATTTTAACGGCCTCGTCTAACAACCCTCCTGGGTTGTTACGAAGATCCAAAAGAACGCCCTTTATTTTCTTCGAGGATTTTTTTGATAAATAATTTTTTAATGTCTTCTGCAGCTCTTCTGATACACCCTTCTGAAAATGATGAATTTTAACAACTAAAAGTCCATCCTTTGTTAAGATTTCTTTTACTGGATCAATCTTAACCACCTCACGCTTAATTTTAAAATCAAGCAATTTATCAACTTCTTCTCTCTTTATTGATACCGAAACACTCTCTCCTAGCTTTCCTTTCATTTTTATCAATACATCCTCTAGTTTTTTAGGAAAAACATTCTCATTATTGATTTTAATGATTTTATCTTGGGCCTTTAAACCGGCCTTCATGGCAGGAGATCCTTCCATCACGCTTAAAATCATTATGGCATTGTCTTTAATTATAACTTCAACGCCTATCCCAAAAAATTCTCCTTGAGTATCAATTTTCATTTGAGAGTATAGTTCTTCAGGTAAATATGTTGAATGAGCATCGAGAACATCTAACATTCCCTTAATGGCGCCTTCCACGAGGCCCTTGATTTTCACTTCTTGATAATATTGAGTCTCAATTAAATTAATCACCTTACTAAAAAGCTCTAAGAAGCGAAAACGATCATTATCAGATGCCGACTCCCCCCTGGCGAGAAAACTTAAAAGTGAACAAAAAATAATAAAACTAAAAAATGTTCTCTTCTTCTGGCCCATTTTCTTATCCTCACTCTACTTATTTAAAATTATTTAAAAAGACAGGAATCTAGCTTAACTTTAAGATTTTTCTTTCTCAACTCAAAGTATAGCGAATTTTTTGAAATTGTTCTGCCTAAAGGAGTTGTTATAGTAACCTCATCACCTGCTGACACAAGAGGATCAAAATCACCTAAATAACTTGAAAGTAAATCGTCTCCATGAGCAACCATTAAAACAAGACCAAAACCATCTACTTTACCAACATACCGCACGCTGCCAGGTATCACTGCTGTTAAATAGATCTCTTTTTCATGCTTAAATTCTAATCCCTCGCCCTGATCCTCTATTTTTAAAAAATGATACATAGGTCGTTTAAGTTTTAATTTTTTCAAGAAAGGCGAGATCTTTTTTCTTTTTCCACAAGAAGCAATATTTCTTATTCTCCTTTTTTTCCTTCTTTCTATTTCAAGCTCATGCAAGATAAGAGTAATCTCATCTCTCAATGCAATAAAAGAATCGAGTTTTTCTTTTACACCATCTAATTCTTTTTCCTGCACTTTATATCTTTCAAGGCCATCATTGAGTTCTTTTATTTTTTGGGAAAAAATAATTCCTAATAAATGAGCTATAACATAATCATTTTCACTATCTTGAAGAATTATTTCATTTTTAATTTCATCTAAGTGAGATATTTTCCTTTTAATCTCTTCTTTGTTTTGAATAATCTCTTCTTTCTTTTCTTCATATATTAAATCCAACTCATTTATTTTTTTTGAAACATCATAAAAAGAATTGCTCTTATACAAAATCTCTTTTTCTAGAGATCGTATTTTATACGATGCTTTTTCATAAGCAGCTGAACAATTGAAAGTTAAAAAAAAAAAC